>PPEA01000542.1 GCA_002967005.1 Mycobacterium talmoniae | reverse complement strand
TCACCCGGCCCGCCTCGTCGCGCATCAATCCCGTCACCCGGCAACCCGTGCGGACCTCGGCGCCGGCGTGGCTGGCGGCGTCGACCAGCAGCGCATCGAGGTTCACCCGCCGCACACACAACCCCGGACTGCGGGTCTTCGCGTCGATGCGCACGTCGTCGTTAATCAGGGTGACCCGGTACAGCGGCACGGCGCCGGCGGCGCGGACGGCCTCGAGGACGCCGAGGTCGTCGAGGATGCGCACTCCACAGGGCTGAATGACGTGCGTGGACGGCGTTTCGCTGGGGAAGTGGGCCTTATCGAGCACGCACACCCGCAGGCCGTGGCGGGCCAGCATGATCGCCAGCGGTGAGCCCGCACAGCGGGCCCCCACGATCACCACGTCGAAATCGTCCACGAGCCCCTCCTGGGTCTTACCAGTGGTAAGTATGCCGCGGCCGGTGGAACTTATCAATGGTCAGATTCTGGCTAGGCTAATGGCCATGAGCACGGAACGGTCGCGGCCTTACCA
Organism: Mycobacterium talmoniae; assembly: GCA_002967005.1. GTDB lineage: Bacteria > Actinomycetota > Actinomycetes > Mycobacteriales > Mycobacteriaceae > Mycobacterium > Mycobacterium talmoniae. The sequence goes on along the minus strand of PPEA01000542.1, from coordinate 3,237 downwards.
CCACGGTGACCTTGTTCGCGCGGCGATCGAGGGTGCCGTCGAAGAGGTCAACACGGTCGGAGTCGGGGCGGTCAGCATGAGGCGCATCGCCCGCCGGGCCGGGGTGTCGCATGCCGCGCTGGCCTACCAGTTCGGCGACAAGACAGGCATTTTCACCGCGGTTGCCGCCGAGGGATTTCGGCTGCAGGCCAAGACGATCGGCGGGGTCGCGACCGGACCCGACGGGTTCCTGTCCGGCGGCCAGGCCTATGTGCAATTCGCCGTCACCCACCCCGGATATTTCGAGGTGATGTTTCGGCCCTACCTGTACCGAGCCGATGACCCCGCCCTCGTCGCCGCCCGCGAAGCCGCCTTCGACCTCCTCTACGGCAGCGCCCGCGCCAGCTTGCAGGCACAGCGGAAGGCGGCGGTCAGCGACGACGATGTCCTTGGTGTGGCGATGGCCGGCTGGTCGATAGCGCACGGATTCGCGACCCTCTTGTTGACCGCTAACCTTCCCGAGCGCCTCCAAAACGATCCCGCCGCCAGCGTTGGACTGCTGATGCAAGGCGTCGTCACGCTCGGCGACCTGGTCCGGGGCCGGGCCTAGCCGAAGTGACAACCGGGTGGGATCGCCGAGTGTGCAGTTAACGAACGCGAGCAGCGAAAAGCCGTGTCACAACCACACACTCGACGCGGCGAGAAGGCGTATCAGATCCCTCCGCGGGAGACCAACTGCGCGGCGATCACATTGCGCTGGATCTCGTTGGTGCCCTCGCCGACGATCATCAGCGGCGCGTCGCGAAAGTAGCGTTCGACGTCGTACTCGGTGGAGTACCCGTAGCCGCCGTGGATACGGACCGCATTGAGCGCGATCTCCATGGCCGCCTCGGAGGCGAACAGCTTGGCCATCCCGGCCTCCATATCGCAGCGCTGCCCGCTGTCGTAGCGCTTCGCGGCGTACCGGGTCAGCTGGCGGGCGGCGGTGAGCTTGGTGGCCATATCGGCCAGGTAGTTGCCGACACTCTGGTGCTTCCAGATCGGCTGGCCGAAGCTCTGCCGGGTCTGCGCGTAGGCCAACGCGTCCTCCAGCGCCGCGGTGCCCACCCCCAGCGCCCGCGACGCGACCTGGATGCGGCCGGTCTCCAACCCCTTCATCATCTGGGCGAACCCCTGGCCGGGCGCCCCGCCCAGCACCGCGGCCGCGGGCACCCGACACGCGTCGAAGTTGAGCTCGCAGCTCTCCACCCCCTTGTAGCCCAGCTTGGGGAGATCCCGCGACACCGTCAGCCCCGGACACGGGTTGTCCACCAGCAGCACCGAGATCCCCTGGTGCCGCGGGGTGGCGCTCGGATCGGTTTTGCACAGCAGCGCGACGAGCCCGGAGTAGCGGGCGTTGGAGATCCAGGTTTTGGAGCCGCTGATCACCAGGTCGTCGCCGTCGGGCAGCGCGGTGGTGGTCATGTTCTGCAGGTCGGAGCCGCCGCCGGGCTCGGTCAACGCCATGGTGGCCCGTAGTGCGCCGGTGGCCATCGCCGGCAGGTAGGTTCGCTTCTGCTCCTCGGTGCCGAACAGGGTCAGCAGTTTGGCGACGACGGTGTGGCCACCCATCGCCCCGGCCAGGCTCATCCAGCCGCGGGCCAGTTCCTGGGTGACTTCTACGTAACACGGCATCGACACTGGTGATCCGCCGTACTCCTCGGGAATCGCCAGGCCGTAGATGCCGATGCGTTTCATCTGCTCGATCCAGGCCTCCGGATAGGTGTTGGCGTGCTCCACCTCCCGCACCGTCGGCTTCACGTCACGGTCGATGAACTCCCGCACCGTGGCGACCAGCAGGGCTTCTTCCTCGCTTAGTTCGCTCCTCATCGATCACCTTCCGCGCGCCCGAGCCTGTACCGCCATACTGACAGGCGTGCACAACGGCGGTGGACCCTACTTCGACGACCTGACGGTGGGCCAGGTGTTTGACGCGGTGCCGGCGATGACGCTGTCGGCGGGGGCGGCCGCGGTGCATCAGTCGATCCTGGGCGACCGGCTGCGGCTCTCGCTGGATGGCGTCCTCGCTCATGCGGTCACCGGCGCGGTCGCACCGCTGGCCCACCCGGCGCTGGTGTGCGACGTGGCGATCGGGCAGAGCACGCTGGCCACCCAACGGGTCAAAGCCAACCTGTTCTACCGCGGCCTGGTCTTCCACCGGTTCCCGGTGATCGGGGACACCCTCTACACCCGCACCGAAGTCGTTGGGCTGCGGGCGAACTCCATTAAACCGGGCCGGGCGCCGACCGGGCTGGCCGCGCTGCGGATGACCACCATCGACCAGGCCGACCAACTGGTGCTCGACTTCTATCGCTGCGCCATGCTGCCGGCCAGCCCGGATTGGAGCCCCGACGCGGGGCGGCGGCGACGATCTGTCCACGATCGGCACCGACACCGCCGGGCCGGTGCCCGATCCGGCCGCCGGCTGGGACGCGAGGAGTTCCGCCGCCGGGTACCGGGCCCGCATTTCGACCCCGGCTGGCGGGTGCGGTACTGCACAGCACCGCCGACGTGGTCTCCAGCGCCCCGGAGCTGGCTCGCCTCAGCCTGAATATCGCGGCCACCCACCACGATTCACGACCCGGTGGCGGGCGGCTGGTGTACGGCGGGCACACCATCGGGCTGGCGTTGGCGCAGGCGACCCGGCTGCTGCCCAACCTGGCCACCGTGCTGGGCTGGCAATCCTGCGACCACACCGGCCCGGTGCGCGAGGGGGACACGCTCTACAGCGAGCTGCACGTGGAATCCGCCGAACCCGTCGCGCAGGGCGGCGTGCTGGGATTGCGGTCGCTGGTCTACGCGGTCAGCGGAGCAGCCGACGAGCCGGATCGGCAGGTACTGGACTGGCGGTTCACCGCGCTGCAGTTCTAGGCGCGAGCAGCTATCCATTGCGCCGATTGTGTGGTTGCATACGCTCTGCGGCAATGGGGCGTATGGCACCGCACCGTGACGGACACTCTGGCTCGCGACGCCGCCGAAAAGGGATTTTGCTGGGGGCACCCCCTCTGGGGGACTGCTCGCGGGACGACGGGACAATGAACCGATGGGCTCGCTGGGCATCCCCGACGCGGCGCTGACCCACGCGCAGCGGGTCGCCGACGCGATTGCCGCCCGGATCGGCGACCTCGGCGGACGGCCGATCGGCATCGACGCCGCCGAAATCCTCACCGGGCGCGCGGCGCTGCTGGGATGCCGGCACCGGGCCGGGTTTCGGCGGGC
>PPEA01000541.1 GCA_002967005.1 Mycobacterium talmoniae | reverse complement strand
CGCGGCGCCGCCTCGCGCACGTGGAGGTGGTCTCGCTGGTGGGCAGCGAACGCCGGTCCCTGGGCGCGGCGCTCACCCTGGTGGCGGCGGTGTGCACCCTGCTCGGCGCGGCGTTGCTGATGCGCGCGGCGGCACGGGCGGCGACCACCAAATACGTCGCCCCCGGGACCCGGCGCTCGCTGGCGCAAAGCGACGACGCCGACGCGGGGTTGACCGAGCGGATGCTCTGGGATGCCCTGGATGAGGGCCGCGACCCAACCGAACGGCCGGCGCAGCCGCCGGACACGCGCGATGGCCAGCACGGCTCCGAATCCGACACCGAGGGGCGGTGACGGCCGGTGGCCCGGCGACAGTTACCCTTCGATGGACGTCTTCGCGACGCGTTTCCGACCCCAGGAAGGAACCGACAGGCATGAGTTCGGCGACCGTGCTCGACTCCATCATCGAGGGAGTTCGCGCCGATGTCGCCGCCCGCGAATCGGTCGTCAGCCTGTCCGAGATCAAGGCGGCCGCCAAGGCGGCGCCACCGCCGCTGGACGTGCTGGCGGTGCTGCGCGAACCCGGAATCGGTGTCATCGCCGAGGTCAAGCGCGCCAGCCCGTCGGCCGGCGAGCTCGCGTCCATCGACGACCCGGCCCAGCTGGCCCGCGCCTACCAGGAGGGCGGCGCGCGGATCATCAGCGTGCTGACCGAGCAGCGGCGGTTCAACGGCTCGCTCGAGGACCTCGACGCGGTGCGGGCGGCGGTATCGATCCCGGTGCTGCGTAAAGACTTTGTGATGTCGCCGTACCAGATTCACGAGGCCCGCGCCCACGGCGCGGACATGCTGCTGCTGATCGTGGCGGCGCTGGACCAGCCCGCGCTGGTGGCCATGCTGGAGCGCACCGAATCGCTGGGGATGACCGCGCTGGTCGAGGTCCACACCGAGGAGGAGGCCGACCGCGCGTTACAGGCCGAGGCCAAGGTCATCGGGGTGAACGCCCGCGACCTGAGAACCCTGCAGGTGGACCGGGATTGCTTCGCGCGGATCGCCCCGGGGCTGCCCACCGACGTGATCCGCATCGCCGAGTCCGGGGTGCGCGGCACCTGCCGACCTTCCTGACCACCACCGCCAAGTCCTGGCTCACCCCCGGCATCGGGGCCATCCGCAAGGCCGAACGCGACCAGACCCATGCGGTATCCGACGCGGCGCTGCGGGGGGTGGTGGCGGCCAGCGACCTGGACATCGCCTGGCCGCCCCCGGAGCGCACCCCGCCGGTGTGGAAAGCGTTGCAGCACCGCCGGCATCTCTACCGCTCCGCCGTGCGGTACGGCAGCCATCCCGCGCAACTGCTGGACGTGTGGCGCCGCAAAGACCTGCCAGCCGGTCCCGCGCCGGTGCTGGTCTTCGTGCCCGGCGGCGCCTGGGTGCACGGCAGCCGGATGCTGCAGGGCTACGCGCTGTTGTCGCACCTGGCCGAACAGGGCTGGGTGTGTCTGTCCATCGACTACCGGGTCGCGCCGCACCACCGCTGGCCGCGGCACCTCACCGACGTCAAGACCGCGATCGCCTGGGCGCGCGCCAACGTCGACAAGTACGGCGGTGACCGCACTTTCGTTGCGGTGGCAGGCTGTTCGGCCGGCGGGCACCTGGCCGCGCTGGCCGGGCTGACCGGTGACGACCGCGAACTCGCCGCCGAGTTACCCGAGGGCGGCGACACCTCGGTGGACGCGGTGGTGCCGATCTACGGCCGCTACGACTGGCAGGACCAATCCACCCCCGAACGGGTCCAGTTCGTCGACTTTCTGCAGCGGGTGGTGGTCCACAAGTCCATCGACCGGTACCCGGAGGTCTACCGCAACGCCTCACCCATCGCCCGGGTGCACCGCGGCGCCCCGCCGTTTTTGGTCGTCCACGGCAGCGCCGACACCGTCATCCCGGTCGAGCAGGCCCGCGCGTTCGCCGAGCGGCTGCGGTCGGTGTCGCACTCGCCCGTCGGGTATCTGGAGCTGCCCGGCGCCGGGCACGGTTTCGACATGACCGACGGTGCCCGCACCGGTGCCGCCGCGACCGCAATCGGCCTGTTCCTCAACCAGATTCACCGCAACCGGACCCTGTCCGGCGCCAAACGAGTTATTTGATCGCTGGCTGAGGGTAGGGTCGCTTGATGAGACAGGTACGCCGGTGAAACGACTGAGCGGCTGGGACGCGGTACTGCTGTACAGCGAGACGCCGAACGTGCACATGCACACCCTCAAGGTGGCGGTGATCGCCCTGGACGCCGACCGGCGCGCCTTCGGGGTCGAGGAGTTTCGCCAGGTACTGCACAGCCGGCTGTACAAGCTCGACCCGTTCCGCTACCAGCTGGTCGACATTCCGTTCAAGTTCCACCACCCGATGTGGCGGGAAAACTGCGACGTGGACCTGGATTACCACATCCGGCCGTGGCGGCTGCCCGCGCCGGGCGGTCGCCGCGAGCTGGACGACGCGATCGGTGAAATCGCCAGCACCCCGCTGGACCGCAACCGCCCGCTGTGGGAGATGTACTTCATCGAGGGGTTGGCCGATCACCGGATCGCGGTGGTCGGCAAGATTCATCACGCGCTCGCCGACGGGGTCGCCTCGGCCAACCTGCTGGCGCGCGGGATGGATCTGCAGACCGGCCCGCAAAGCGACCGGGAATCCTTTGTGACCGACCCGCCGCCGACCCGCGGCGAGCTGGTGCGCTTCGCGGTCCGGGATCACCTGCGCCAGTTGGGCAAGGTGCCCTCGACCATGCAGTACACCGCGCAGGGCGTCGGGCGGGTGCGCCGCAGCACCCGGAAATTCTCGCCGCAGCTGACGCGGCCGTTCACCCCGCCGCCGAGCTTCATGAACCACATGCTCACCCCGGAACGCCGGTTCGCCACCGCCACCCTGGCATTGGCCGACGTCAAGCAGACCAGCAAGAAGCTGGGCGTGACGATCAACGACCTGGTGCTGGCGATCTCGGCGGGAGCGCTGCGCAGCCTGCTGCTGCGTTACGACGGCACCGCCGACCACCCGCTGCTGGCCTCGGTGCCGATGAGCTTCGACTTCTCCCCGGATCGCATCTCGGGCAACCGGTTTTCCGGGGTGCTGGTGTCGCTGCCGGTCGACGTCGAGGACACCTTGGAGCGGGTCCGCCAAGCCCGCGAGGCCGCGGTGTTGGCCAAGGAGAGCCACCATCTGGTCGGGCCGGAACTGATCAGCCGCTGGTCGGCGTATTTCCCGCCGGCGCCCGCGGAGTCGCTGTTCAAATGGCTGGCCAGCCGCGACGGGCAAAACAAGGTGCTCAACCTCAACATCTCCAATGTGCCCGGCCCTCGCGAACGCGGCCGGGTCGGCGGCGCGCTGGTCACCGAGATCTATTCGGTGGGGCCGCTGACCGCCGGCAGCGGGGTCAACATCACCGTGTGGAGCTACGTCGACCAGCTCAACATCTCGGTGCTCACCGACGGTGCCACGGTCGAGGACCCGCACGAGATCACCAGCGCCACCGTGCAGGAGTTCATCGAAATACGGCGGGCCGCCGGGCTTTCCGAGGAACTGACGGTGGTCGAGACCGCGATGGCCCCGGCCTGAGCCACGCCGCGCCGAGTGTGGGGTTAATGCCCGCCGCACCCGGTTTGCCGTGCCTCAAGTCCACACTCGGCGGCTGATCACGCCCTAGCCGAGGACCGGGAAGCGGCGCTCGTCGGCGAGGCGGTCCAGCGCCTGTTGCATCACGTGGCGCACATGGGCATCGACCTCGTCGACATCGGGGTCCTCGCCGAAATCCGCGATGTCGATCGGTTCGAGCACCTGGGTGACGATCTTGGACGGCAGCGGCACGTTGACCGGCAGCACCGCCGACAACCCGAACGGGAACCCGAACGAGATCGGCAAGATCTTGACCCGCATCAGCTTGTCCAACTGCAGCAGCTTGGCCAACCCGGTGCCGCGGGACAGGTACAGCTGGGTTTCCTGACCGCCGATGGACACCGCGGGCACGATCGGCACCCCCGCGTTCAGCGCCGCCCGCACGTAGCCGGTGCGGCCGTCGAAGTCGATCTTGTTCTCTTCCAGCGTGGGTCGGTAGACGTCGTAGTCGCCGCCGGGGAAGACCACCACCACCCCGCCGGAACGCAGTGCCGCCGCGGCATTCTCGTGGTTGGCCCGGATAAAGCCGGTTTTGATGAAGAACTCGGCGGTGGGCCCGGTGAAGATGACGTCGTGGCTCAGCGTGTACACCGGACGGTCGTAGCCGAACTTCTCGTAGAAGCCGCTGGCGAACACCGGGACGTCCATCGGGAACAGGCCGCCGGAGTGGTTGGACACCACCAGCGCACCGCCGGGCGGGAAGTCGTCCAGCCCGCGCACCTCGCTGCGGTGATACGCCCTGAGGAACGGCCGCAGCAGCCCCATCACCCGCTCGGTGAGGGTGGGATCCCACTTCGCCGTCGGCGCGGCGGCGAGCTCGGTGTCGGTGTCCGGCGTGCTCATCCCGGCCCCCTTAGAATTGAAACGTGTTCTAGTTTTGCCCATCGTACCGGGTCGCGGCGGTCCCTGGTTACCATCAGCGGCGTGAGCGATGAAGCCGAATCCCCAGTTCTGGTCGAACAGCGTGACCGCATCCTGATCATCACCATCAACCGGCCCCAGGCCCGCAACGCCGTTAACGCCGCGGTCAGCCAGGGGCTGGCCGACGCGATGGATCGACTCGATGGCGACGCCGGCCTGTCGGTGGGGGTGCTCACCGGCGCCGGTGGCTCGTTCTGCGCCGGGATGGACCTCAAGGCGTTCGCGCGCGGCGAGAACGTGGTTGTCAAGGACCGGGGGTTGGGCTTCACCGAACGCCCGCCGATCAAACCGCTGATCGCGGCCGTCGAAGGCTACGCGCTGGCCGGCGGCACCGAGCTGGCGCTGGCCACCGACCTGATCGTGGCGTCGCGGGATTCGGCGTTCGGCGATCCCCGAGGTCAAACGCGGCCTGGTGGCCGGCGGCGGCGGGCTGCTGCGCCTGCCGCAGCGCATCCCGTACGCGATTGCCATGGAGTTGGCGCTGACCGGCGACAACCTGACCGCCGAGCGGGCGCACGCGCTGGGGCTGGGTCAACGTGCTGGCCGAGCCGGGCAGCGCGCTGGACGCCGCGATCGCGCTGGCCGAAAAGATCACCGCCAACGGTCCGCTGGCGGTGGCGGCCACCAAACGGATCATCACCGAATCCCGCGGCTGGAGCCCGGACACCATGTTCGCCGAGCAGATGAAGATCGCCCTGCCGGTGTTCGGCTCCAACGACGCCAAAGAGGGCGCGGTCGCGTTCGCCGAGAAACGCGCGCCGCGCTGGACCGGCAGCTAAGGGGAGCGGTCATCGACGTCGCGGCGTATTTCGCCCGCATCGAATACTCGGGACCTGCCGACCCGACGCTGGAGACGCTGGCGGCCCTGGTCACCGGGCACACCCGCCACATTCCGTTCGAGAACCTCGATCCGCTGCTGGGTGTGCCGGTGGCCGATCTGGGCGTGGCCGCGCTGACCGACAAGCTGGTGCATCGCCGCCGCGGCGGCTACTGCTACGAGCACAACAACCTGATGGGCTACGTGCTGACCGCGCTTGGCTTCGAGGTGGACCGGCTGGCCGGGCGAGTGGTGTGGATGAATCCCGACGGACTGGACGGGCCCCCGCACGCCGAGACCCACCAGGCGCTGGCGGTCCACGTTCCCGGCGTCGGCGAACCGTACCTGGTTGACGTCGGATTCGGCGGGCAGACGCTGACCTCGCCGATCCGGCTGATCGCCGGACCCGCCCAGCAGACCCCCCACGAGCCGTTCCGGCTGCGCACCCACGGCCACGGCTACGTGCTGGAAACCCTGGTGCGCGAGGTGTGGCAGCCGCTGTACACCTTCACCACCGAACCGCGCCCGCTGATCGACATGGAGGTCGGCAGCTGGTACGTGTCCACCCATCCGGAGTCGATCTTCGTGGTCGGGCTCAGCGCGGCGCTGGTCACCGCGGACGCCCGGTGCAATCTGCGCGGGCGCCACCTGGCCATTCACTCCCGGGGCGGGCAGACCGAACGCATCGCGTTCGACACCGCCGCGCAGGTGCTCGACGCGCTGACCGGGCGGTTCGGGATCGACGTGACCGGCCTCGGCGATGTCGAGGCACGGGTTGCGCAGGTCCTCGACAGGTAGGGTGTCGCGGCCTAGTCCCAAGCGTCGCACCCGCCCCTGCGAGAAGGCATAACGCCGTCCGAAAACGGATAACGCGGGTGATATCAGGTCGGACCTCGCCGCAGCCTGGGGGAGTTTCGACCTGGAGATCGGCGAGGTGATGTCGCCGGGCTATCCGTTTCCAGCACCGCAGGCTGGTCCAGATTTGGTACGGATGTGACTGGTGTGACCGGCTTGGTTAATCGCTGGCCAACGGTGGGCAAACTAGGCTGAGAGGTCACGCATTCCGAAAAGCCCGGCCGGACCCATGGTGCCGGCCGATCGAAAGGTGTCGGGTATCCAATGGTTGATGCACCGTCTGATGCCGACACCGGCGACGTCGCTGCGCTGCGGGAGCGCCGACTCATCCTCGTGCGCCGGGCCGCGATCGCCGTCTGGGTGATCGTGGTGGTGTTCCGGACCTGGACCACCGGGTTCGCATTCAACCGGGAACTGCTGCTGGTCTACATTTGCGCGGGTTTGCTGGCGGCGAGCATCGGCCGCAAACGGATGCTGCAGGTCATCCTCGACTGGCTGCCGTTCGCCCTGGTGCTGGTGGTCTACGACCTGAGCCGGGGGGCGGCGCTGTTTTTGGGGACGCCCACCTGGTGGCAGCCGCAAGTGGACGCCGAGCGCTGGCTGTTCTTTGGTGTGGTGCCGACGGTCTGGCTGCAGGAGCACCTCAAACTGCCCCATCCGCCGTGGTGGGAGGTGGTGATGAGCACCGTCTACATGTCGTTCTTCATCCTGCCGTACGTGGTCGCCGGGGTGCTGTGGCTGCGCAACCGCGACGACTGGAAGGCGTTCGTACGCCGCTTCGTCGTGCTGCAGTTCGCCGCGCTGATCGTGTATATCCTGCTGCCCGCGGCGCCGCCGGGGGCGGCCGCCCGCTGCA
>PPEA01000540.1 GCA_002967005.1 Mycobacterium talmoniae | reverse complement strand
CGCCACGCCGCCGCCGCACGGGACGTCGAGCACCGCCGCGCCGTCCGGCAGGTCGCCCAGCACCCGCAGGCTGTCGTAGAACATCCGGACGTCGGTGCCCCACAGCGCCAACCCGAACGGCCGGGCCAGCCATTCGTGTTCCACCGCGAAGTCATACACCGCACCACCCCACCGGTCCGCGATGCTGCGCTGCCCCCACCTGGTTCGCCGCTCCGACATGGGCTCCAGCCTCGCGGCCCGCGGATGGCCCTGTCAACAGTGCCGTCGGGCGGTTACCGTCGAACCCCATGACCAAGATTGCGGAGACCTCCGGCGTCCGGAAGGTGGGTCTGCTCAGCATCGGGGCGTACCGCCCCGAGCGGGTGGTCACCAACGATGAGATCTGCGAAAACATCGAGTCGTCCGATGAGTGGATTTACACCCGGACCGGGATCAAGACCCGCCGGTTTGCGGCCGACGACGAATCCGCGGCCTCGATGGCGATCGAGGCCGGGCGCCGGGCCGTCGCCAACGCACTGCTCGCGGCCACCGACATCGACGCCGTAATCGTGGCCACCAACACCCACTTCCTGCAGACCCCACCGGCGGCGCCGATGGTGGCAACGGCGCTGGGCGCCAATGGGATTCCCGGCTTCGACATCAACGTGGGATGCGCCGGGTTCGGCTACGCGCTCGGGGTTGCGGCCGACATGGTGCGCGGCGGCAGTGCCGGCAAGGTGTTGGTGATCGGTTCGGAGAAGCTGTCGCCCACGATCGACATGCATGACCGCGGCAACTGCTTCATTTTCGCCGACGGCGCCGGCGCGGTGGTGGTCGGCGAAACACCCGATCAGGGCATCGGCCCCACCGTTTGGGGCAGCGACGGCGAGCAGACCAACGCGGTCCGCCAGGACATCGACTGGATTGCCCACGCGGAGAACCCGACCGGCCCGCGGCCGTTCCTGCGGATGGAAGGCACCGCGGTATTCCGCTGGGCCGCCTTCGAGGTCGGCAAGGCCGGTGCGCGTGCCCTGGAGGCGGCCAAGGTGCCGCCGGGGAAGGTGAAGGTGTTTGTGCCCCATCAGCCAACAGCCGAATCAACGAACTGCTGGCCAAGAATCTGAACCTGGCGCGGGGCGTGGTAGTCGCCAATGACATCGTGCACACCGGGAACACCTCGGCGGCCTCGATCCCGCTGGCGATGGAGGAGTTGTTGTCGACCGGTGCGGCCAAACCCGGCGATTTGGCGCTGCTGCTGGGCTACGGTGCCGGCCTGAGCTACGCCGCGCAGGTGGTGCGGCTGCCGCCGGTACCGTTCGAGTGAGATCCGCCGACGGTTTACACTTCGGTGGTGAGTTGTCAACCGAGCGGGTCGGCTGATGCCCAGAAGGATTGCGGATGAGTATTTCGTTGCTGCTTGAAATGGCGGTATCGAGCGACCCCGACCGGCTGGCCGTCGTCTCCGGGGACCTGCGGTTGACGACGAGCGAGCTCAGCGACCTCGCCGACGGCGGCGCGGGGGTGATCAGCGCGTCCGGGGCCGAGCATGTCGCCTATGTCGGTGCCGGCGGGGCGCTGCTGCCGCTGCTGCTGTTCGCCTCGGCGCGCGCCGGGCGGGCCGTCACCCCGATCAACTACCGGCTCTCGCCGGAGGGCATTGCGGCGCTGATCGCCCGGCTGCCGCAGCCGCTGGTGGTCGTCGACCCCCGCTACGCCGAGGTGGTCGGCGATCTGGGCAAGCAGGTGATCGGTTCCGAGGAGTTTTTGGCCGCCGCACGCACCGCCGAGCCGGCCGCGGAGTTTCCGGATCCGGACTCGGTCGCGGTGGTGTTGTTCACCTCCGGCACCACCTCGGCACCCAAGGCCGTCGAACTCTCGCACAACAACCTGACCAGCTACATCACCGGCACGGTCGAATTCGGGTCCGCCGAACCGGGCGACGCGGCGCTGATCTGCGTGCCGCCCTACCACATCGCCGGGGTGGGTGCGGCGCTGTCGAACCTGTACGCCGGCCGCAAGATGGTGTACCTGCCCAACTTCGACGCCGAGGCGTGGGTGCGGCTGGTCAACGACGAGCAGGTCACCACGGCCACCGTCGTCCCGACCATGCTGGACCGCATCGTCACCGTGCTGGAGCGCGGCGGCCACCGGTTGCCGTCGCTGCGCAACCTGGCCTACGGCGGCTCCAAGGTGGGGCTGCCACTGGTGCGCCGGGCGCTGGACCTGCTGCCCGGTGTCGGTTTCGTCAACGCCTACGGGCTGACCGAAACCAGCTCCACGATCGCGGTGCTGACCCCCGAGGATCACCGCGCGGCGCAGGCCGCGGCCGATCCCGCGGTCACCAAACGGCTCGGGTCGGTCGGTCAGCCGGTGCCGGGCATCGAAGTGCAGATCCGCGACGCCGACGGCACGGTGCTCCCGGCGGGCCGCAGCGGTGAACTGTTCGTCCGCGGGGAGCAGGTGTCGGGCCGCTACACCGGGATCGGCTCGGTGCTCGACGCCGAGGGCTGGTTCCCGACGCGCGACATCGCCACGTTGGACGAGGACGGCTACCTGTTCCTTGGCGGACGCTCCGATGACACCATCATCCGCGGCGGGGAAAACATCGCGCCCGCCGAGCTGGAGGACGTGCTGATCGAGCACCCGCAGGTGCGTGACGTCGCGGTGGTCGGTGTGGACGATCCGCACTGGGGACAGGCGATCGTCGCGGTGGTGGTGCCCGCCCCCGGCGCCGACCCCGACCCCGAAGAGCTGCGCGCGTACGTGCGTAAAAGCCTGCGCGGGTCGCGGACCCCTGACCGCGTAGTGTTTCGAGGTGAGCTGCCTACCAACGCGACCGGTAAGGTGCTGCGCCGCGAACTTGTCGAAGAACTTCGGACCGCCCCGGCCGAGTAGTAACCCACGTCAAAGAGGACGACACCATGATCAAAAACGGCACCCGGTTACAGAGTCAGGTCTGCGACACCCAGGTCATTGTGGTCAGGAGCGCAGAGAGCCTGAACGATCTGCGCTGCGGCGGCGCCCCGATGGTCGACGTCGGCGCCGAGAAGTCCGGTGACCTCAACCCGGCCTTCGCCGACGGCACCGTGATGGGCAAGCGCTACGTCGACGCCGACGGCGCCGAGGTGCTGGTGACCAAGGCGGGCGCCGGAACGCTGTCCATCGGCGACACCGCGCTCAGCCTCAAAGAGGCCAAACCCCTGCCCGCCAGCGACTGAGTGCTCCCGCCTCCGCCGCGAGGGTGCGCAAATGTACAGTCCTACCCGCCAAAGCCTGGCATTTTGCGCACGTTGGCCGGAGGATAGCCACGCCTACGGGCGGCCGGGCACCCCGTGGCGGCGGACGAATTCGCGTGACTTGATCAGGAATTCCAGCTGACCGATGACGTCGCGCAGCGGCGCGACGGTACGCGACGCCCGGCACAGCACGACGGCGCCTTCCAGCGCGGCGATCGCGGTCACCGCCAGCGACGTCG
>PPEA01000054.1 GCA_002967005.1 Mycobacterium talmoniae | reverse complement strand
CACGGCCAGCAGCAGCACGGCCAGGGCCAGCAGATGCTCGGTCTCCGGGCCTTTGACCAGGGCCGCGGCGATCAGCGGGTCGGTGGGGCCCAGCCCGAACGACGGGCAGTCGCGGGCCAGCACGCACACCCCGCAGGCCGGTTTGCGGGCATGGCAGACCCGGCGGCCGTGGAAGATCACCCGGTGGCTGAGCAGCGTCCACTGGTTACGTTCGATGAGTTCGCCGACGGCGTGTTCGACCTTGACCGGGTCCTCCTCGGCGGTCCACCGCCAGCGCCGCACCAGCCGCCCGAAGTGGGTGTCGACGGTGATGCCGGGGACATCGAAGGCATTGCCGAGGATGACGTTGGCGGTTTTGCGGCCCACCCCGGGCAGGGTGACCAGCTCGGCCATGGTGGCCGGCACCTCCCCGTCGAACCGTTCCACCAAAGCTTGCCCGAGGCCGATCAGCGAGGTTGCCTTGTTACGGAAGAAACCGGTGGGGCGGATGAGGTCTTCGAGCTCGGCGCGGTTGGCCTGGGCGTAGTCCAGCGCGGTCCGATAGCGGGCGAACAGCGCCGGGGTGGTCAGGTTGACGCGCTTATCGGTGCTCTGCGCCGACAGGATGGTGGCCACCGTCAACTCGAGCGGCGTGGTGAAGTCCAGCTCGCAACGCACTTCCGGAAACGCTTGCGCCAGTGCGCGATTCATCCGACGGGCCCGGCGCACCAACCCGATGCGGGTCTCTTCGGCCCACCGCCGGGCCAGTTTGTCGCCCGAGGCGGCGGGCGCCGATCGAGCACCGGAGGAAGGCTTGGCCACGGTCACCTACGACAGGGTACTAATTCGTGATCTCAGCGAGACCTTCCCCGTGTTTACTTGCTCCTTGTGTCTTGGTTGCTAGTGGCCGTCATCCCGGGGTTGCTGATGCTGGCCGCCATCGGACTGGAACGGCTGGAAACCGGCCTCAACGACGACACCGTCACGGCGGCCGACGTCGCGGAATTTCTCGACCAGGCCGAGGCCGACGAGGTGGGCACCCTGGCCCGCGACGGGATGCCCGAAGCGCTCGAGTGCTTCCAGCGGCGCCGCCTCGAGCAACTCGACACCACCCTGGACTGGATCCCCCCGGTGTCCCCGCCGCCGGCGGTCGGGCTCGGGGTGCCGGCCCGGCGGCAGATACATTCACGGGCAAATCCGCAGTTTCGGCCGACTAAACAGGCCAATCGTGTGTAGCGTTGGCACGTCGGTCCGGGCCTACCTCTAGACTTAGATTCGCTAACCTATGTAGGGGTTGGCATGCGAGTTTTCACACATCAGAAGAGCACTTAAGGGGCAACGTGGACGAGATCCTGGCGAGGGCCGGAATCTTCCAGGGGGTTGAACCCAGCGCCGTCGCCGCGCTGACCAAGCAATTGCAACCCGTCGACTTCCCACGCGGACACACGGTGTTCGCCGAAGGGGAACCGGGCGACCGGCTGTACATCATCATTTCCGGCAAGGTGAAGATCGGCCGCCGCTCCCCGGACGGCCGGGAGAATCTGCTGACCATCATGGGCCCGTCGGACATGTTCGGCGAGTTGTCGATCTTCGACCCCGGCCCGCGGACCTCCAGCGCGACCACGATCACCGAGGTGCGCGCGGTGTCGATGGACCGCGACGCGCTGCGGGCGTGGATCGCCGACCGCCCGGAGATCGCCGAGCAGCTGCTGCGGGTGTTGGCGCGCCGGCTGCGGCGCACCAACAACAACCTCGCCGACCTGATCTTCACCGACGTGCCCGGCCGGGTCGCCAAGCAGTTGCTGCAGCTGGCGCAGCGGTTCGGCACCCAGGAGGGCGGCGCCCTGCGGGTCACCCACGACCTCACCCAGGAGGAGATCGCGCAGCTGGTGGGCGCCTCGCGGGAGACGGTGAACAAGGCGCTGGCCGACTTCGCCCACCGCGGGTGGATCCGGCTGGAGGGCAAGAGCGTGCTGATCTCCGACTCCGAGCGGTTGGCCCGCCGGGCCCGCTAGTTCGCTACGCCCCAGCTACGCCGCGCTACGCCGCGAGCGTGCGCAAACGTACGCCAAAACGCCCAGAATTTGGCATTTTGTGCACGTTCGCGCCCTAGATCGGCGCACCCTAGTGGGCGCGCAGGTAGTCCAGCTGGGCCTGCACCGACCATTCCGCGGCGCCCCACAGCTCCTCGTCGACGTCGACGTAGACGTGTTCGACGATCTGGCGGGCGGTGGCGTCCTCGCCGAGTTCGGTCAGCGCCGAGCGCACCTGGTTCAGCCGCTGCTCGCGGTGCGCCAGGTATCCCGACGCAACGGCGTCCAGGTTGGGCAGCTCCGGCCCGTGACCGGGCAGCACCATCCGGGGGCCCATGCCGCGCAGCCGGCGCAGCGACTCCAGATAGTCGCCCAGGCTGCCGTCCTCGGTGTCGATGACGGTGGTGCCGCGGCCCAGCACGGTGTCCGCGGTCAGCACCGCGTCGTCCAGGACGAACGACAGCGAGTCGGCGGTGTGCCCCGGGGTGGCCATCACCGTGATCCGTAGCCCGGCGGCGTCGATCACCTCGCCGTCGGTC
>PPEA01000539.1 GCA_002967005.1 Mycobacterium talmoniae | reverse complement strand
CTGGTGTGGCGGGTCACCGTGTTTTCCGTCGGCTACCTGCTGGTGGGCGCACTGGTCTTCGGCGTCGTCTACGGCACCGCCCGGCGTTCGCCGACACGGCAGGAGTGGGCCGGCATGGCGATGACGTTGGCGTTACTGGCGGTGCCGGCCGTCCTGGCCGCCGAATGGGTGGACGCGCTGTGTGTGGCGGCCGCCTGGATCGTCGGCTGGTGCACCTTCGTCGGCGGACGCAGCTGGACCGCGGTGTTCGCCGGTCCGCTGCTGGCCTGGGCGGTGCCGGCCCGGGTGGTCGGCTGGACGCAACGCACCCTGCGGCGCATCGAATTACCGGGCGGCAGCGGCGATCTGCGCCGGCTCGCGATCGTGCTGGCGACCACGGTGGTGCTGGTAGCGGCATTCGGCGGGCTGTTCGCGGGCGCCGACGTGGCATTTGCGCACGTCCTGAGCGGGCTGCTGCCGGCGCTGGACGTCGGCGAGTTCATGGCCCGCAGCGTCGTTTTCACCGTCGTGTTGGCGTTCGTGCTGTTCGGCGCCTACCTGATCCGGTTCCCGCCGCGGCTGGATGCCGCGGCGCCGCGGATCGGCTGGACGGTGGCCCGCTGGGAGTGGGCGGTGCCGGTGGCGGCGCTGGACACCCTGTTCGTCGCGTTCGTGGCGGTGCAGGCGACGGTGTTATTCGGCGGGCACCGCCACGTGCTGGAAACCGCCGGGCTGACCTACGCCGAGTATGCGCGGCAAGGCTTTTGGCAGCTGCTGGTGGTGTCGGCCCTGACCGTGCTGGTGATCGCGGTGACCTTGCAGCTGGCGGCCCGCGACACCGCGGCGGATCGGCGGCTGATCCGGTCGCTGGTCGGCTTGCTGTGCGCGATGTCGGTGGTGGTGGTCGCCTCGGCGGTGCACCGGATGTGGCTCTACCAGCAGGCCTACGGCTTCACCGAGCTGCGGCTGCTGGTCATCACCGTCGAGTTGTGGCTGGGCGCGGTGTTCGTGCTGATCGCCGGTTGCGGGATCCGGATGGCCGCGGAGTGGTTGCCGCGGGCGGTGCTGGCCGCCGGGGTGGCCGCGCTGCTGGGGCTGGCCGCGGTGAACCCGGACCGGCTCATCGCGCAGCGCAACATCGAGCGCTACGCCCAGACCGGCCACCTCGACGCCTCCTATCTGACCGGGCTGTCGGCCGACGCGCTGCCCGCGCTCGACGGGCTACCCGAATCGATGCGGGGCTGCGTGGGATCCTGGGTCACCGAAGATGAGCGCGAGCCGTGGTACCAGTTCAACTGGTCGCGGTGGCGGGCGTCGCGTGCCGGGGTGTCGACCCAAGACCGGGCGGCATGGACACGGGGCTGCGAGCCGCGGCGCTGAGCGACTGGTGGACATATCAGTAGTGGTAGCGGGCTTTGAGCACCTTGACCTCGTTATCGTCCGCTCGGTACACCAGGCGGTGTTCGTCATCGATCCGACGGGACCAATATCCGGACAGTTCCCCCTTGAGCGGCTCCGGTTTGCCGATTCCGCCGAAGGGGTCGCGCTGGATCTCGCCGATGAGCCGGGTAATCCGGCGCGCCGTCTTGCGGTCGGACGCCAGCCAGAACAGGAAGTCCTCCCAGGCGTCGGGATCGAAGTGGATGCTCCTCACTCCTCGCCGCCGGCCATCTCCCGCAGCTCATCGATGGATTTGGCCACGTCGGAGCGGTCGGCTTTGTCGCGGGCGACGGCCTCCATCAACCGTCTCGCGTTCTCTGGGGAGCGCAGCAGATAGACGGTTTCCTGCCACGAGTCGTAGTCGT
Organism: Mycobacterium talmoniae; assembly: GCA_002967005.1. Classification (GTDB taxonomy): domain Bacteria; phylum Actinomycetota; class Actinomycetes; order Mycobacteriales; family Mycobacteriaceae; genus Mycobacterium; species Mycobacterium talmoniae. Next base: position 4,217 of record PPEA01000539.1, on the reverse strand, counting down.
CGGCCGACATCAACACCGCATCACCGGCCCTGGAGGTGATGCGCACCGGCTGGTGATCGGTGTTGACTTGTTCGAGGAGCGGGAAAAGGCGCTGGCGGGCCTCACTTGCGCTGATGCTCACGGCGATACTCCGAAGTCCGACAGCGAATGTTGTACTGCCATAGTACAGAAAACTTGTACGAGTCGAGTGGACTGCCGGTCGACGGCAAGGTCGGTGGGCGGGTCGCGGCCGTGCGCGTCAGCCTTGTGATGCACTAAACGCCATGGCGCACGCGTCTCGGCTCACCCGCGTTCAGCAGCAGGAACGTACCCGGGCGCGACTGCTGCAGGCCGGCGAACAGGCCTACCTGGAGAAGGGTTTTCACGGGGCCACCGCCGCCGAGATCGCGCGCCGCGCCGGCTACTCCACCGGCGCGCTGTACAGCAATTTCGCCAGCAAGGACGATCTGCTGCTCAGCGTGTTGGAGGCCCACGACGCCGACGCCGTCGAGCGGCTCGGCACGACGGTGCGCGCCGTGACGTCGGTATCCGACGTGGTCGCCGCCGTCAGCGGCTGGTTTCGTGACGTGTTCCGCGATGATCCGCGATGGCGGGTCCTGGAGGTCGAACTCGCCATCGCGGGGGTGGGGAAAGCCGAGCTGGCGTCGCGGCTGCGGGAGCGGCAACGGCGATTCGGCCGCGGCCTGGCCAAACTGCTGCGCGACCAGGCCGATCGGCTGGGCGCCACCCTGCCGCTGCCGGAGGCGACCCTTGCCGAGGCACTGCTGAGCCTGGGCGACGGCCTGGGCGTGCACACCCTGCTGGATCCCGAGATCGACGCCACGAGCGTCTTCACCGGTGTACTGGCCGCGCTGATCGGCGCTGGCGGCATCGGCTGACCGATGCTAGCGTTTCAGATAACGACATTATCTGAAACGGGGTGATCGGGGATGACCGCCACACGCAGCGTCGAGGACCGCATTGATCGGCTCAGCCGGGCATCGCAACGCCACGTCATCGACCCCGATGTCGACGTCATCGGCCAATTCGGCGCCGGTCAGGTGCTGCCCGACGAGTTGCTGTCCCTCCATGGCATGGACCTGCGGCTGAGTGCCGACCAGAAGGCGCGGTTGGCCCGCGAAGAGGTCGCCGCCGTGATGGATTTGGGTATCCGGTTCGAAGCGGTGCTGATGGCCGGGTTCTGTTTTGATCTGGCCGCCCGCCGCGACCTGAACGACCCGCGGTCGGTCTTCGCCCTCCATGAGGTCGGCGAGGAAACGCGGCACTCCCGGCTGTTCCTGCGGGTGATCGACCAGTTGCAGCCGGCCAGCCGCAGTCCGTTTGTCCCGCGTGGACGGTTGAGCCGCTGGCTGGAAACCCGGTCCAACTTCGCGATCGTGCGGCGGCAGGCCTTCTTTCTCACCCTGGTGCTCGGCGGGGAGGAAATGCCGGACCTGCTGCAAAAGCTGGCCAGCGAGCACCCCGACACCGACCCGTTCCTGGCCGCGGTCAACCGCTATCACCGCCAGGAGGAGGCACGGCACCTGTCGTTCGCCCGGTTGCGGATCCCCGAAGTCTGGGCCGAAGCCAGCTGGGTCGACCGCGTCAGCGTCCGCTACGTCGCGCCGGTGGTGCTGCACGAGCTGTTCCACATGCTGGTGCATCCCGGCGTCTACGGCACCATCGGCCTGCCGAAGTGGCGCACCTGGCGGGCGGTGCGGCGGCTACCGCAGCGTCGCGAGCTGCTGCAGCGCGCCACCCGACCGGTGCTGAAAGCCTGATCGACGGCGGCGCCGCTGCGCCCCGGCCGCATCCCCCGACCCTGGCGGGTGCTGTGCGCAGTCGACCGCGACGGCCGCCCGCGCGCTCAGTTGTCCAACGTGTAGCCCATCGGCAGCAGCACGCTCTTCTGCTGGGTGAAGTGCTCCACACCCTCGGGCCCGTTCTCGCGGCCGATGCCGGAGTTCTTGTAGCCGCCGAACGGCGAACCGGGATCGAAGGCGTACCAGTTGATGCCGTAGGTGCCGGTGCGGATCTGCTGGGAGATCTCGATGCCGTGCGGCACGTCGGTGGTCCACACGCTGCCGGCCAACCCGTACACCGAGTCGTTGGCGATCGCGATCGCGTCGTCTTCGGTGTCGTAGGGGATGATGCTCAGCACCGGCCCGAAGATCTCCTCCTGGGCGATGGTCATCTTGTTGTCCACGTCGGCGAACACGGTGGGCTGCACGAAATAACCGCCATCCAACCCCTCGGGGCGTCCGCCGCCGCACACCAGCCGGGCGCCTTCCTCGATGCCCTTCTTGATGTAGCCCTCGACCCGGGTACGTTGCTTCTCGCTGATCAGCGGGCCGACCTGGGCGGCCGGATCGGTCGGCAGCCCCACCGGCAGCGCCTCGACGAACGTCTTGACCGCGTCGACGATTTCGTCGTAGCGCGACCGCGGCGCCAGGATCCGGGTCTGGTTCACGCAGCCCTGCCCGGCGTTCATCAGGCCGGAGAACACCATCATCGGCACCGCGGCGGCCAGGTCCACGTCCTCGAGCATGATGGCCGCCGACTTGCCGCCGAGTTCCAGCGTGCACGGTTTGAGCAGGTCGGCGGCGCGCTTGCCGACCTCCTTCCCGACCGCGGAGCTGCCGGTGAAGGTGAAGATGTCGATGTCGGGGTTGCTGGTCAGCGCCTGCCCGGTTTCCACACCGCCGGGCACCACCGACAGCACCCCCTCGGGCAGGCCGGCCTCGGCGAACACCTCGGCCAGCGCGTTGGCGGTCAGCGGGGTCTCGGCGGCCGGTTTGAGCACCACCGTGCAGCCGGCCAGCAGCGCCGGACCCAGCTTGTTGACCGCCAAAAACAGCGGCACATTCCATGCCACGATGGCGCCGACCACGCCGATCGGCTCGCGGCTCACGATGGTCTGCCCGTAGGAGCCGTTGCGGGTCTCGGTCCAGGTGACGTCGTCGGCGGCGCCGGCGAAGTAGGTCAGCGATCCCAGCGACCCCAGCCACTGCATGGTCTCGACGATGGTCGGCGGTTGGCCGGTCTCGGCGGCCAGCAAGCTGGTGAACAGCTCCTTGCGGTCCTCCATCAGCTTGACCGCCGCGCCGATGACCGCCGCCCGCTCGGCCGGCGGGGTGGCGGGCCAGGGGCCGGTGTCGAAGGCGCTGCGGGCGGCCGCGACGGCGGCGTCCACATCGGCCTTGGCCGCCAGCGGCACCTTGCCGACGTATTGGCCGGTGGCCGGACAGTGGACCTCGATGACGTCGCTGGCCGACGGCGCGGTCCACTTCCCGCCGATGAACAGCTTGTCGTACTCGGTTGGGGCGCTGTGAGTCATGGCGCACACCCTACCCAGCCGACGGCGAAATTAGAACCTGTTTCAGTCGATGTGTTGGCTGGGCTGCAGGACGAGGACCAGGTTGCTCACCACGAACTCGCGCAGCACCGGCACCGATGTCATCCACCACGCCCATCGCGGGTGGTAGCGGGGGAACGCGGCGAGCAGGGCACCGGTGCTGGTCGCCCAGTCCAGGCCGGCGGCGGCCGACACCGCGAACAGCGACGAGCCGTAGTTGTTTTTGGGTGGGTGGCCGTGTCTGCGGGTGTAGCGGGCGGCGGCGCGGGCCCCGCCCAGGTAGTGGGTCAGGCCCATCTCGTGGCCGCCGAACGGTCCCAGCCACACCGTGTAGGACAGCACCGCCAGCCCGCCCGAGCGCCGCCAACGGCAGCCCGCCCAGCAGCAGCGACGTCACCCCGTACATCGCCACCCACGCCGGTCGCCGCGGCGGCCGCTGCTGCGGCCAGGGGTGGCGGGCCTTGCCCGATTTCACCGCCGGCGAGCCGCTCCAGTACTGGCCGTTTTTCACCTTGCCGATCACCCCGGAGCCCGGGGCGATGTCGGCGTCCTTGCCTACCGACGCCCCGGGCAGCAGCGTGGTGCGGGCACCGACGGTGGCGTCGTTGCCGACCGTGATCGGTCCGACGTGGAAGATGTCGCCGTCGATCCAGTGCCCGCACAGGTCGACCTCGGGTTCGATCGCGCAGCGGTGCCCCAACGTCAGCATCCCGGTCACCGGCGGGGTGGAGTGCAGGTCCACCCCCTTGCCGACCCGGTTGCCCAGCGCCCGGGCGTAGTAGACCAGCCACGGCGCCCCGGCCAGGTTTTCCGCGCCGCTGGCCGTGGCCAGCCGTTCGGCCAGCCACACCCGCAGGTGTTCGCCGCCGCCGCGGTCATAGCT
>PPEA01000538.1 GCA_002967005.1 Mycobacterium talmoniae | reverse complement strand
CATCCGCCCAGGTGGCCAGGCGCCCAGCTGCCCGGCCCGGCTCGGCGCGGGCCGCGAACGCGTCCACCCCCGGTGCCCCGTCGGGCGCACAGCACGCCGCCCCCAGCGACCAGCCCAGCAACCAGGGCAGCGCCGCCGCCGCGGCGGCGCCCAGTGTCACCGCGGCGCACTGGCACCGCCGGCGGCCACCGCCCGCCGGCACCAGGCAGACCACGGTCACCGCCGCGGCCAGCAGCAGCCCGGTCGGGGTCAGCCCGGCCAACGCCATCCAAAACGCCAGCGCGAAAAACCCCGGCCAGGCCCGCGAGCGTGCACAAATGTCCGGGTTTTCCGGCGGTTGGGCGTACATTTGCGCACCCTCGCCGGCGGCCTCGGTCCCGGCCGACCGTAATGCCAGCGTCGTCGCGGCCACCCACGGCAGGCAGCCGTAGCCCACCAGCAGGCTCCAATGCCCCTGTAGCAGCCGTTCGGCGACATACGGATTCCAGATCGCCACGGTGATCGCCACGAACTGGCCGGGCCGCCCGGCCGCCGGCAGCACGGTCGCCACCAGCCGCGCCGCCCCGCAGCCGGCCAGCCACAGGCCCCCCAGCAGCAGCGCCTTGACCACGACGCCGCCGTCGACCAGGTGCGACGCCTCCGCGACGGCGAAATCCTGGGGGGTCGCCCGCGGCGCCGACTCAGCCAACCCGAGGGCGGCGTCGGACAGGTAGGACCGCGGCGTGGACACCGCGTCGCGCAGCAGCAGATATCCCGGACCCAGCAGCGGCGCCACCACCAGCAGCGCCAGCGTCAGCGCGTATCCCGGACCGGCCCACCGGAGCATCCAGCGACGTGCCGTCCTACGGACGATCGGGTGGACCTTGGTCGGCCGGTCCGTCCTCCGGCGGGCCCTCATCGCGCGGCCGTCCCTCCGGGTGCAGCAACGGATGCTGGGCGGGAAGTTTCTCGGTCTCGGCTTCCGCCCCGGACACCGGTTCGCCCGGTGCCGTCGTGCGGCCGAAGCTGCTGAAGAAGCTCTCGAAAAAGCCGTGCTCGGCGGTGTCCAGGCCGGGGTCGATCAGCGCCGCCTCGGTCCGCATGCCGAACCACCCGAGCAGCACGCCGCCGATCAACGCGATCAACCCGGCCGCGGTGAAGCTGATCGGCAGCACCCGCGACCACAACGCCACCCGATCGCGCTCATCGCGGGCCGAGTTGACCTGCGCTTCGACCGTCTCCTCGGTGGAGGTGACCTTGTAGTCGGCCACCGTCAGCTCGGGCTTCAGCGGGTCACGAGCGTAGTAGTGGTTGGCGTGTTCCTCGGCCTTGACGATGGTGCCGGACACCGGGTCCACCCAGAAGGTCCGCTGCGCGGCGTAGTACCGCGTCATGGTGATCTTCTCGTCCGGGTCGTCGGTCTCCAGGTTCCACATCGACGCCGGCGCGGTGACCTCGCCGTCCTCGTCCTTGGGGTACAGCGACGGGTACTTCACCGGCTCGTCCAGCTTGCCGTCGGCGTCATAGCCGACGTTCTGGGTGAACCGGAACGTGGTCAGCCCGTTGACGTCGTCTTCGCCCTGGTAGTTGGCCTCGAACGCCTTCTGCGCGATCGGGTCGAAGTACTGATAGGACACCTTTTTGGTGTGGAACGGGAAGCGGTAGGACAACCCTTCGTGCGGCAGCGCGATCGGGGTGGGCGGGTTGTCGTCCTCGATCGTGCGGGGCTTCTGGATGGCGCCGCCGGGATGGGTGTCATCGGAGACCGCCATCGCCGTGCTGCGGTTCAGGGTGACGGTGTCGACGATCGCCAGCAGCAGACCGGCGTCCTTTTGCCGGTCGGTGCGGCGCACCGAGGTGCCGACCTGCAGGGTGACCACCCCGGCGTTGGCGGGTGACTCCACGCTGACCTGCTGCTGGGACACCAGCGGCACATCCTTGTCGATGGCGACGTGCTCGGTGGACAGCGAGTGCGGGTCCAGCGCGGTCCCGCTGCCCTCACTGACCAGCTTGGTGTCGATATCGAGCGGGATCTTGGCGACCCGGCTGGCGGTGTAGGTGGACAGCAACAACGCAGCGATCAATAGGGCAGCCCCGAGTCCCATGACGCCGCATGCCGCGATGCGCAGCATCACTGCTCGGTTCACGTTGCCGTGCCCTCCTTCTGGCCCAAAAACGGCGAGGTCCATCTCTCCCTACCCGCTGGGCAGCGAGAAAAACCGCTTTGACCCTAACAGCAGAATTTAAGGCTTCGGCTAAGCGCCTGGTGAGCGATTGCGGTCTCCCGGGTGGGCGCCGCACCGCGGCACAGGCAGACTGTTCGTCATGATCGACCAGCAGGTGGGCGGAACGCGCAGTTTCTTGCCCGCCGTGGAGGGGATGCGGGCCTGCGCCGCGATCGGGGTGGTCATCACCCACGTCGCGTTCCAAACCGGGCATTCGGCCGGCATCTCCGGTCGGCTGCTCGGACGCTTTGACCTGGCCGTGGCGGTGTTCTTCGCGTTGTCCGGGTTCTTGCTGTGGCGCGGCCACGCCGCCGCCGCCCGCGGATTGCGGCGAGTCCCGCCGACCAGCCACTATCTGCGCTCCCGGCTGGTGCGGATCATGCCGGCGTACCTGGTGGCGGTGGTGGTGATCCTGTTGCTGTTGCCCGACGCCGCGGGCGCCAGCGCGACGGTGTGGCTGGCCAACCTGACCCTGACCCAGATCTATGTGCCGCTCACGCTGACCGCCGGGCTGACCCAGATGTGGAGCCTGGCGGTGGAGGTCAGCTTCTATATCGCGCTGCCGGTGCTGGCGCTGCTGGCCCGTCGGCTTTCGGTGCGGGCCCGGGTGCCGGTGATCGCCGCGGTGGCGCTGCTCAGCTTCGGCTGGGGCTTCCTGCCGATCCACCCACCCCATGGCGCCAACCCGCTGAACTGGGCGCCGGCCTACGCCTCCTGGTTCGGGGCGGGCATGCTGCTGGCCGAGTGGACCGTCAGCCCCATCGGTTGGGTGCACCGGTTGGCGCGCCGCCGGGTGCTGGTGGCGCTGATCGCGCTGACCGCCTTCCTGATCTCCGCCTCCCCGCTGGCCGGGCCGTCGGGAATGACCCAGGCCACGGTCGGCCAGTTCATCGTCCGGACCGCGATGGGGGCGCTGCTGGCTGGCGCGCTGTTGGCGCCGCTGGTGCTCGACCGCCCCGACACCGGCCACCGCATCCTGGGCAGCGCACCGATGGTGACGCTGGGCCGCTGGTCCTACGGGCTGTTCATCTGGCACCTGGCGGCGCTGGACATGGTGTTCCCGGTGATCGGCCGGTTCGCGTTCAGCGGGGACATGCCGGTGACCCTGGCGCTGACCCTGATCTTCGGTATCGCGCTGGCCGCGGTGAGCTACGCGCTGGTGGAGTCGCCGTGCCGGGAAGCGTTGCGGCGCTGGGAAATGCGGGAACAACATCCGGTGCCGCCGCTGGACAGCGCGATCACCGACGAACCCGAACCCGTCGCGCGCTGACCGCGTCAGCCCGGCTTCCGGGCCTCGATCAACACCCGTGAGGTGTGGGTGACGAAGGCTCCGTCGGCTTCGATCCGGCGGTGCAAGCCGTGCAGCCGGTCGCGGTACCTGGCGACGCTGAAGCCTGGAACCACCCAATTCAACTTGCGCAGAAAGTAGATCAGCGCGCCGACGTCGAAAAACTCGACGCGGATCTGCTCGTGGCGCAAATCGACCACCTGGAGTCCGGCGGCGGCCACCTGGTCCGCGGCGGTCTCCGGATTCAGCTGCCCCCGCTGCAGCACCGGCCGGTAGGGCCCCACGAAGTACTCGATCAGGTTCGGAAAGTAAAGCGCCCCCACGTGCTGGGCAAAATAGCTGCCGCCCGGTGTGAGCACCCGGGCGAACTCGTCCCACCACAGGCGCCCGGATGCCGACTGCACACCAGATCGAAGGCCGCATCGGCGAACGGCAGCGGCGGCTCGCCGGTGGTGGCGACCACCACCACGCCCAGCGGATGCAGCCGCCGGGTGGCCAGCGGCAGGTTCGGCGGCCACGGCTCGGTGGCGGCCATCGTCGGGGGAAACGGGCCTGCCCCGGCCAGAACCTCACCGCCGCCGGTGTCGACGTCGAGCGCGGACGCCACCTGCGCCAGCCGACCGCGCAGCAGGCGTTGGTACCCCCACGACGGGCGCTGTTCGGTGGCCCTGCCGTCCAGCCAGGAGAAGTCCCAGCCCGCGACCGACACCGCCTCGGCCTCGGCCACCAACTCGTCGAAGGTGCGCGCCAAGGCTCAGTAGCCGCCCTGGCGTTCGAAGATCTTCCGCGGGTTGTCGACCAGCATGGTGTGCAGCTGGTCGTCGGTGACGCCGCGCTCCTTGAGCGCGGGAATGACGTCGTGGTGGATGTGCAGGTAGTGCCAGTTCGGCGCGGCCACCGCGGTGAGATCTTCGGGCAGCGCGTCGAAATAGCAGTTCGCGTCGTGGGAGAGCACCATCTTGTCGGCGTGCCCGCGCTCGCACATCCGCGCCACGGTGTTCACCCGGTCCTCGAACGGCAGGATCAAATCGATGCCGAACCGGTCCATGCCGATGTAGGAACCGTTGGCGATCAGTTCCTCCAGGTAGTCCAGGTCGGTGGTGTCGCCGGAGTGCCCGATCACCACCCGGGAGAGGTCGACGCCCTCCTCCTCGAAGATGCGTTGCTGCTCGAGGCCGCGCCGCAGCCCCGCGTGGGTGTGGGTGGAGATCGGCACCCCGGTGCGCTTGTGTGCCTGCGCGACGGCCCGCAGCACCCGTTCCACCCCGGGGGTGACGCCCGGTTCGTCGGTGGCGCATTTGAGGATCGCCGCCTTCACGCCGGTGTCGGCGATCCCTTCCTCGATGTCGCGGACGAACATGTCGGCCATGATCTCGGGGCCGTCCAACATGGCGCCCGGCCCCAAGTAGTGGAAGAAGAACGGCACGTCGTTGTAGGTGTACACGCCGGTGGCCACCACGATATTCAGCTCGGTGGCCGCGGCGACCCGGGCGATGCGGGGGATGTAGCGGCCCAACCCGATCACGGTCAGGTCGACGATGGTGTCCACCCCGGCGGCCTTGAGCTCGTTGAGCCGCGCGATGGCGTCGGCCACCCGCCGGTCTTCGTCGCCCCAGGCTTCGGGATAGTTCTGGGCGATCTCGGTGGTCATGATGAACACGTGTTCGTGCATCAGGGTGACGCCCAAATCGGTGGTGTCGATCGCTCCGCGGGCGGTATTCAGCTGTGACACGCACCCGATGCTAAGCGGATACGGGACGGTTATTCGGTGGAATTGGCCAGAGCGGCTCTGGCGGCGGTCGGTGCCGTGCCGCATGATTACCATCGACCTGTCGATGTCCACGGCGAACCGGAGGCGACACCATGGTGTTTACCAAGGCTGAGCTGGCATTCCTGCGCAAGCAGCCGATCGGGCGGCTGTGCACGGTCGGGCCCGGCGGCAAACCGCAGGTCCGGCCGGTCAATGTGCATCTCGGCTCGGACGACGCCACGATCGAAATTTTCGGACCCATCCTGGCGCAGACCCAGAAGTGGCGCAACATCATTCACAATCCGCAGGTGTCGTTCATCGTGGACCACGTGATACCCCAGCCGCGCAACATCCAGGGCATCGAGATCCGCGGCACCGCGACGACACTGCCGCGCGAACGCCCACCCGCCGACGGCTTTCCGGCGACATCATCCGCATCACCCCGCGGCGCATCGTGGCGTGGGAATCGACGAAGCG
>PPEA01000537.1 GCA_002967005.1 Mycobacterium talmoniae | reverse complement strand
ACCTTCTCCCCCTGCTGGGTGCCGAGCTGACCGTGGAACCCGGTGCCCGCGTGCAGCTTCCGGTGTCCCCGCAGTTCGAGCACGGCCTGCTGGTGGACACCGCGGCGCTGCGGCTGGCCGACACCGCGTTGGTGCGCCGCGACCTCGGCTACGTGGGCACCGGAGTGTCGACGCTGACGGTCACCAACCCCACCGACGCACCCGGACGCGCGTTGTTGCTGGGCGGCGCGCCGTTCGGCGAACAGATCGTCATGTGGTGGAACTTCGTCGGCCGCAGCCACGACGAGATCATCGCCTTCCGCGACGCCTGGCAACACGAATCGGATCGGTTCGGGCGGGTCGACGGCTACCGGGGTGCTCTGGCGCGGCTGCCGGCGCCGCCGCTGCCCCATGGGCGGATCCTGCCGCGCGGCAACCCGTAACGGCCGGGGCTTCGCCCCACCGTGGATTGCGCCGATTGTGCGGTCTCATACGCAATACCCCGCATCGGCGTATGGATTCGCACCGTCACGACGCCTTGGCGGGCGCCGCTAGCCCTTGTTTATGACCTGGATCACAGTAAAATGACCAGTGGTCATCGGTGCTGGGAGGTGCGCGATGCCGACGGTGACGTGGGCCCGGGTCGATGCGGTGCGCCGGGCGGCGGTGGTGGAAGCCGCCGAGGCGGAGTTCGGGGCGCACGGCTTCTCTCGGGGCAGCCTGAACGTCATCGCCCGGCGGGCCGGTGTCGCTAAGGGCAGCCTGTTCCAATACTTCGCCGATAAGCGCGACCTGTATGCGTTCATCGCCGACGTCGCCAGCCAACGGGTGCGGGCCTACGTCGAGCAGCGGATCCGCGAACTCGACTCCAGCAGACCGTTCTTCGACTTTCTCACCGATCTGCTGGACGACTGGGTCGCCTACTTTGCCGACCATCCCCGGGAACGTGCCCTGCACGCCGCGGCGAGTCTGGAGGTCGACACCGACGCGCGGATCAGCGTGCGAAACGTCATCCACCGCCACTACCTGGAGGTGCTGCGACCGCTGGTCCGCACCGCGCAGGACCGCGGCGATCTGCGGGCGGATAGCGATACCGATGCGCTGCTGTCCCTGCTGCTGCTGATTTTTCCGCACCTGGCGCTGGCGCCCTACGTGCGCGGGATGGATCCGATCCTGGGGCTCGATGAGCCCAGCCCCGAGCAGCCCGCCCTGGCGGTGCGCCGGCTGGTGGCGGTGCTGTCCGCCGCGTTCGCCGCGCTGCCGCAACCCACACCCTGAAGGAGGCCAACTCATGACACGGACGCACTACGGGTCACTCGGTGCGGGCGGCCTCAACTGGGACAGCCTGCCGCTGCGGCTGTTTGCCGGCGGCAATGCGAAATTTTGGGACCCGGCCGAGATCGACTTTTCCCACGACCACCGGGACTGGGAGGCGCTGACGGACCGGGAACGCGACCAAGCCACCCGGCTGTGCGCGCAGTTCATCGCCGGCGAGGAAGCGGTCACCAAGGACATCCAGCCGTTCATGGCGGCGATGCGGGCCGAAGGCCGGCTCGGCGACGAGATGTATCTGACGCAGTTCGCGTTCGAGGAGGCCAAGCACACCCAGGTGTTCCGGTTGTGGCTCGACGCCGTCGGGATCGACGATGACCTGCACAGTTTTCTCGACGACCTGCCCGCATACCGGCAAATGTTCAACGAGGAGCTGCCGGAGTCGCTGAGCGTGTTGGCGGCCGATGCCTCTCCGGCCGCCCAGATTCGGGCGTCGGTGACCTACAACCACGTCGTCGAAGGCATGCTGGCGTTGACCGGATACCACGCCTGGCACCGGATCTGCGTGGAGCGCGGCATCCTGCCCGGCATGCAGGAGTTGGTGCGGCGCATCGGCGACGATGAGCGTCGCCACATGGCGTGGGGCACCTTCACCTGCCGCCGCCACGTCGCCGCCGACGACGCCAATTGGGCGGTGTTCGAAACCCGCATGAACGAGCTGATCCCGCTGGCGCTGCAGGTCACCGAGGAGGGCTTTGCCCTCTACGGGGACGACGTCCCCTTCGGGCTGTCGCCCGCGGAGTTCGTGGCCTACGCCTCCGACAAAGGGATGCGCCGGTTCGGAACGATCAGCAGCGCCCGCGGCCGCCCCCTCGCCGAGATCGACCTCGACTACGCGCCGCTGCGGTTGGAGGACACCTTCGCCGACGAGGATCGGCAGGCCCTGGCGGCCTCGGCCTGACGTCGCCGAGGTCTACGGTTAACGTCGTCTGCAGGTGAATGTGTTCGCCCGGACGCCGCATCCGGGGCTGCTGGGACCAAATGACGAAGGGGCAGACGTGAGCGAACCGCAGTGGCCGGGCCAATCCGAACCCGAGCAGCCCAGCCCACCGCCGCCCGGTGAGTACGGCCCGCCGACAAGCCAACCACCGGCGCCGCCGGGCCCGCCACCCGGTGCGCCACCGGGGCCGGGGCCCTATGGCCCGCCGCCACCGGGCGCCTACGGCCCACCGCCAGGGCCCTATGGCCCGCCGCCGGGTCCGTACGGCCCCTGGGGTTACCCGCCGCCGGCCCCGCCTAAGCGCCGCAAGACGTGGTGGGTGGTTGGCGGCCTGGTCGTGGCGGTCATCGCCGCGGTGGTCGCGGCCGTCTTGGTGTTCGCCGGCGGATCATCGCCGAAGCCGCCCAAGGCGTCCGCGCGGGATCTGTTGCTCACCCAATCGGACTTCCCGACCCTCGATCCGGCCGGAAAATTCACCACCACGACCGGCAAGGAGGAGAAGGCCGACGACCAGACCATTAGCGTGTCCCCGTCGGAGTGCAACGACATGTTGGGCAAGGACGCCGCGACCGCCGACACCGCCAAAGCCGAATTGGACAACACCGACGCGGTTGGCGGCGGGGGCGATAGCCGCGGGGGTTACACGGTCCGGGTGACCAAGGCGGTCAATCCGCAGTACAGCAGCGAGTTCCAGGCGGTGCTGGACAAGTGCGGGCAGGTGACGTTTAAGGGCGATGTGTTGACCCTGAAGGGCACCATCAAACGACTGAACGTCAGCGGCACCAAGGTGCCGGTGAACGCCGCGGTGGCCTCCCTGCAGCCGGACAACAGCCCGGCCCCGGCCAAGGTGAAGCTGACCATGCAGGTGTTTCTGGCGGTGGTGCGCGGCACCTCGGTGGAGGTCCTATCCAACCGGATCGCGCTCAACGGCGGCGCCGACAGCGATACCCCGGATCAGGGTGCGGTGAGCTTGTTCAACAAGCAGGTGGAGAAGATCCAAGACGCGGCCTAGCCGCACCGGCCAGCCCTGCCCAGCAGACGCAAAGTCGCACGAATTCCGCTCGGATCGTGCGACTTTGCGTCTGCTGACCGGAAAGTCCGCCCGGCTCACACCGGCACGGATCCACCAGGGCGCCACCAGGCCGCGAGATGGAAACCAGGCAGCAAAAGATCGAGTGGAGCCCTGCGTGGCTGCAATCTCGCGGGACGATCCGATGACCGGCCCGAGCTCGCCGGCACCCGGCGGGGGGCTACCCGACCCAGACCGTCTTGAGGTTGCAGAACTCCCGGATCCCGTGCGCGGACAGTTCGCGGCCGTAGCCCGACCGCTTGATGCCGCCGAACGGCAACTCCGGGTAGGAGGTCGTCATCCCGTTGATGAAGACCTGGCCGGCCTCGATGTCGTCGATGAAGCGCTGCTGCTCGGCCGCGTCACCGGTCCAGGCGTTGGATCCCAGCCCGAACGTGGTGGCGTTGGCGATGTCGATGGCTTCCTCGATGTCGCGGGCCCGGTACATGGAGGCCACCGGGCCGAACACCTCCTCGGTGAACAGCGCCATGTCCCGGGTGATGTCGGTGATCACCGTCGGCGGGTAGTACCAGCCGGGCCGGTCCAGGCGCTTGCCGCCGCACCGCACCACCGCCCCCTCGGCGACGGCCGCATCGACCAGTTTTTCCACGTCGGTGCGGCCCTGCTCGGTGGCCAGCGGCCCGACGTCGGTGTCCGGGTCGGTCGGGTCACCGACCCGCAGCGCCGCCATCTTGTCGACGAACCGGTCCACGAACTCGTCGTAGATGTCGGTGTGGATGATGAACCGCTTCGCCGCGATGCAGGATTGCCCGTTGTTTTGCACCCGGGCGGTGACCGCGGTCGTGACCGCCTTGTCCAGGTCGGCCGAGGGCATCACGATGTACGGGTCGCTGCCGCCCAGCTCGAGCACGGTGTGCTTGATCTCGTCGCCGGCGATCGCCGCCACCGACTGACCGGCCGGTTCGCTGCCGGTGAGGGTGGCCGCGGCCACCCGCGGGTCGCGCAGGACCTGTTCCACCGCGCTCGACGGGATGAGCAGGGTTTGAAAGCAGCCGTCCGGGAAGCCGCCGCGGGCCAGCACGTCGGCCAGATACAGCGCGCACTGCGGCACGTTGGAGGCGTGTTTGAGCAGGCCGACGTTGCCGGCCATCAGCGCGGCGGAGGCAAACCGCACCGCCTGCCACAGCGGGAAATTCCACGGCATGACCGCCAGCACCACCCCGAGCGGCTGGTAGCGGGCATACGCCCGCGACGCGCCCACCAGCGCGGCGTCGGCCGGTTCATCGGCCAGCAGGGCCTCGGCCTGGTCGGCGTAGTACCGGAAGCCCTTGACGCATTTGAGTGCTTCGGCCTTGGCCGATACCAGCGTCTTGCCCATCTCCAGGGTCATCATCGCCGCCACCTCGTCGGCCTCGGCCTCCAGCAGGTCGGCGGCGGCGTGCATCCAGGCGGCGCGCTGGGCGAAGCTGGTGCGGCGATAGTCGGCGAACCGGTTATGGGCGCGCGTGATCGCGGCGTCGATCTCCGCGCTGGTGGCCGGGTTGAACGTCTGGACTGTCTCCCCGGTGGCCGGGTTGATCGTGGCGATGGGCACGCGGACCTCCTTTGGCGCTGGACTGCGAAACGGCTCGCTTCCCAGCCTGCCACTATCGTGGCGCCAGGAGGTGACCGATGAGCACAGCCGCCCAATTGATGGTCGCGTGTCTGGAAAGCGAGGGAGTGGCCATTGTCTTCGGCATTCCCGGCGAGGAGAACATCCGGTTCACCCAGGCGCTGGCCAAGTCCGACATCCGCTACATCCTGACCCGCCACGAGCAGGCGGCGGCGTTCATGGCCGAGATGTACGGGCGGGTGACCGGCCGCGCGGCGGTGGTGTCGACGACCCTGGGTCCGGGGGCGATCAACATGCAACTCGGCGTCGCCGACGCCACCACCAACAGCACCCCGATGGTGGCCATCTCCGCCCAGGTCGGGCACGACCGCCAATACAAGGAGTCGCACCAGTACGTCGACCTGGTGCGCATGTTCGCGCCGATTACCCGCTGGGCCGACGCCGTCCCCCGGGTGCACGCGATCCCGGAGATGTTTCGCAAGGCGTTCAAGCTCGCCGAAAGTGAACGGCCCGCCGCGGTGTATCTGGCGGTGCCCGAACACATCGATGCCGACGTCGCCGACTATCCCGAACTAACACCGTTGCCGCGCAACGTGGTCCGCGCCGAGGCGCCGTCGGCCCGGCAGGTGCAGCGGGCGGTCGACATCTTGCGGACCGCGCAGCGGCTGGTGGTGCTGGCCGGGCACGGC
>PPEA01000536.1 GCA_002967005.1 Mycobacterium talmoniae | reverse complement strand
GCTGGCGGCGCGTGCGCTGGTGACGGCCGAGGCCTGCACGCTGCGCGGCGCACACGACATTGCTTCGCTGGGCCTGCGCTCGGCCGTGGCGATGGACGCCGACGTGGGCGAGTTGCTGCGGCGCCGTTATCTGGAGCCGTTGACCGCGGGGGGGTCCGCAGACGATCTGATCGCGACGCTGCGCGCCTATCTGGCCTGTGGCATGCGGGTGGAAAGCACCGCGACCCGGATATTCGTCCATCAGAACACGGTGCGTTACCGGCTGGCGCGCTTTGAAGAGCTGACCGGGGCCAGCCTGCGCGAGACGGAGGTGCTCATCGAGCTGTGGTGGGCGCTCGAGCTGTCGGCGATGCGCATGTAGGGACCGCCAAAGTGCGGACGGAAATCTCAGAACCGGCTCCGTAGTCACCCAACCGTTGAGAAGGGACAGTCAAACGCAGAACTGCGGTACGTCTCCACGAAAAACGGGATGCGACGGCTTTCGGCCCATGTTGGCGGGATCGCGACGGGTAGAGAACTTGTCCTCGCGAGGTGATCGCATGAATATCTTGGGCTGGCAGCTCTGCAAGTGGGCAGGCCCGCCGGTGGTCGTCGGCGCCGTTGGGCTAGGCCTCGCCGGCACCCGCTCGCGCTGCTGCAGCGCATCGCCGCAACCTACGCGCCGGGAACGGGGAAGCTGACCTGACAGAACGAAAGGGCAAGGTGAGAGATGAGCACCGCACGCGAGATGGTCCGTATCGGGCTCGTCCTGGACGGTCTCGGCCAACCGGTGGATCTCAACGCCGTCGATTGGCATGTCCGACAGCAGAATCCGGCAGCGTCACCATCGGACATTCAGGAGGAAACCCTGGAGGTCATTCGCTCCCTGGTGAATGACGGACTGTTTCACCTGGGGGAACTCTCGCGGGATGGACGCTTCGTGCCCTGGGACCGCCCACTCGACCAATCGCTGCACAAGCTGTCCCACGTTTACGTCAAGCATTACGAGGATCCCGAGAAGTGGATGTACTACGCGTGGTTGGAGCTCACGGATACCGGTGAACGGCTCGCTCGAACAATCGAGCGGAAAGACATGAGGTTCCCCAGAAAAAGTGGACACAGTTAGCTTGATTGCTGACGTGCTCGCGAGGCGATCTCGAAATCGATCGGCGAGATCATCCCCAAGGAACTATGCCTCCTGTCATGATTGTAGAATTTGATGTAATTGTCAAGTCCCGCAGTGAGATTCGCGTATGTGGTGAACGCGTGACGCTTGTAGTACTCGTGCTTGACGGTCGACCACAACGACTCGGCGCCGGCGTTGTCCCAGCAAATGCCGGTCGCACCCATCGAGCGCAGCAACCCATGCCGTGCGCAAGCCTTGGCCATGTCATGGCTGGTGTACTGGCTTCCGCGATCCGAGTGCAAGATGGTGCCTGCCACCTTGCCGCCGCGGGCGAACACCGCCGCATCGACGGCGGCCTCGACCAGCTCGGTACGCATGTGCTCGGCCAGCGCCCAGCCCAACGCCCGCCGCGAATGCTCGTCTCGGATCGCGCAAAGGTAAGCATCGCCTTCGCCGCAGGTCAGATAGGTGATATCGGAGGTCCACACCGCGTCCAGGCGGCCCTGGTCGAAGATGCGTCCGACCCGATCCGGCGGAAACGACGCCGTCGGATCGACCTGGGTGGTCTTGACCTTGAACGTGCGAGGGCTGATCCCTTCGATCCCCATCTCGGCCATGACCTTGGCGACCGTGTTCTGCGAAACCGTGACGCCTTCGGCGTGCAGGTCAGCGGTGATCCGCGGGGATCCGTACGTGCGCACCGACGCCTGCCAATGCGCCAGGATCTTCACCTCCAGATCGCGGCGCCACTGCTGGCGTGGCGACAACTCGGTGCGGCATTGCCGCGCCGCCCACGCGTAGTAGCCGGAACGCGAAACGCCCAACAGTTGCGCGAGCGTCGAGACATCGTGGTCGGCGCACTCCGCGGCGATGAGCTCGAAACGACTCACCGGTGTTGCTGTGCCGCAAAGTACGCCGATACTTTTTTCAGGAACGCGATGTCGCGGTCCTTCTCGGCGAGTTCGGCCCGCAGCCGCGTCAGCTCGACACGCTCTGCTGCCGACAGATCACCGTCTGGCGGAACACCACCTGCGCCGGTGGCAGCGCCGTGACGAAGCCGCTCCGTCGCAACCCACTTGCGCAGCAGATTCTCGTGCAGATTCAACTCGCGTGCGACCTCAGCAACCGGCCGGCCGCTGTCGATCACCCGATGAGCAGCCTCAACCTTGAACTCCGGCGTAAACGACCGACGAGTCCTCGACATCCCGACATCCTCCCAGCAGCAGGACCCCCGGCCCCGCTATCTCAGGTGTCCACCGAAACTGGGGAGGCTCAACATCCAATCCTACCGCTCGCGATAGGTCGCACCAGTCGCGCGGCTCGATCGATCGCAGCTAGACATCCGATCTAGGACGACCCTGGCGTGCCTCACAGTATCGAAATAGATTGCGGTAAAGCAAACTTCAGCGAACCAATCGGCCGCCGCCGGGGTAGCTGCCCATGGTAGCCACCTGGTTTGTAGTCGCCACCAAAGCCGGCACGCAAATCTCGGAGTCAGCTCCGTAGCTATCCGGCCGCAGACCGCAGACGCTGCTAGTTGCAGCTGATCATTCCGAATCTGAGGAGACACTGATGGCCAACGTGCCCGATGGAGCTCAGTTTGACTTTGTAATCGTTGGCGGTGGGACGGCGGGTTGCGTCGTCGCCGGCCGACTTGCCGAGAACCCCAATGTCCGGGTCCTGATCGTCGAGGCAGGTGTCGGCAACCCCTGGGACCTGGACGGGGTCACCACCCCGGGCACCGCAATGGAGCTCCGCCACAGCCAATACGACTGGGACTACAAGGCGAAGTTTGTTGATCGTGGCGTGTGGGAACGCATCGACAAACAGGATACCCGCGGTAAGATCCTCGGCGGCAGTTCCTCCGCCAACTACTTCAGCTGGGTCCCCGGCTGCAAGCCCACGTATGACCGCTGGGCGGAGTACGGTGGCTCCGAGTGGACCTGGGAGCCGCTGGTTCCCTACCTCCGCAAGAGCGCGACCTACCACGACGACTCCGGGTTGTTCTCGTCCGACCTGCAGAAGATCGGCGCCGGCGGTCCACTGCCCATTTCGCACAACCTGATCCCGGAGCTGCAGCCGTTCCGCGATGTCATCACCAAGGCCTGGACGTCCCGGGGCGAGCCGCTCACCGAGAACATCTTTGACGGCGAGATGAAGGGCCTCACCCACGCCGTCAACACCATCTACCGGGGCGTGCGCTCCGGCAGCTTCCTGTTCGTGAAGGACAAGCCCAACGTCACCATCGTTCCCGAAGTCCGCTCCAAGCAGCTGATCATCGATTACGCCGATCGCACGGCCAAGGGTGTGACCGTCATCGACGCCGCCGGCAATGAACGCAACTACTACGCCACCCGCGAGGTCATCCTCGCCCAGGGCGTCTTCGAGAGCCCGAAGTTGCTGATGCTCAGCGGTATTGGCCCAGCGCGCGAGCTGGCCAAGCACGGCATCCCGGTGGTCGTCGACTCGCGCCACGTCGGCCAACATCTCTACGACCACCCCGGTGTCCCGTTCGTGCTGCGGATCAAGGACGGCTTCGCGCTGGACAGCAGCCTGTTGCGGCCGGGCCCCAAACACGATGCGGCGGTGGCCGCCTACGCCAAGGATCACTCCGGACCGTTGGGCTCGGGCCTGTTGGAGATGATCGGATTCCCCCGCATCGACAAGTACCTGGAGAAGGACCCGGTCTACCTTGAGGCCAAGGCCGCCAACGGCGGACTTGACCCGTTCTCCCCGGAGGGGCAGCCGCACTTCGAAATCGACTTCGTCCCCGCCTTCGGCAGCGCGTTCCAGTGGCAGTACCCGACGCCCCCGGACGGCGACCACATCACGGTGATGGTGGACCTGGTCCGTCCGGCCTACGACGGCGGCGAGCTGACGCTCAACAGCGATGACCCGTTCATGGCGCCCAACATCAACCTGAACTACCTGTCCAATGAGCTGGACATCATCGCGTTGCGCGAGGGCGTCAGGTTCGCCTACGACATCCTCACCAAGGGTGACGGCTTCAAGGACCTGGTCGTCAGCCAGTACCCGTGGGATATGCCGCTGCATTCCGACGAGCTGATGAGGACGTCCGTCCAGGATCGTGTCCAGACGTCCTACCACCCGTGCGGCACCAACCGGCTGTCGAAGAACATCGACCAGGGTGTGGTCGACCCGAAGCTGAAGGTCCACGGCGTCAACAAGCTCCGCGTCATCGATGCGTCCGTCTTCCCGATCATCCCGGACTGCCGCATCCAAAACACCGTCTACATGGTCGGCGAGAAGGGCGCCGACCTGATCAAGGCCGACCACAAAGACGTCTTCAGGTAATCCGCGACTGCTGCTCGCCCACGAGCCTCTCATGGGGCAGCGGCGATCCGAGGGCAGCCCGGCCGGGATCATCCGGGCTGCCCTCGACCTGCCATCATCGGTCCGGCCTATCAGCCGATCGGAGCCACGCTTTGGACAGTCGGGTGTCGTCCGACAAAACTGAAAAGTGCTGAAGCAACGACGAACTCACCGAGTCCGCGCCACAGCGGGACGGAAACCTCGGACACGGCTCCGCAGCTGACCGCCCTAACCACAAGATGCTGCCAGCGGCAGCGCAATATTTCCGCTTATGAGGAGGAACCGATGGCGAAGTGCGTGATGGTCCTGTACCCGGATCCGGTAACCGGGTACCCGCCGCAGTACGCCCGCGACAGTGTCCCGGTGATCGACAGCTACCCCGATGGCAGCAGCTTGCCGACCCCGTCGAAGATCGACTTCACCCCCGGCGAGCTGCTCGGCTGCGTCTCGGGGGCGTTGGGCCTGCGGAAGTTCTTCGAGGAAAACGGACACGAGCTGGTGGTGACCTCGGATAAAGACGGTCCGGATTCGGAGTTCGAGCGCGAGCTGCCCGACGCCGACATCGTGATCTCCCAACCGTTTTGGCCGGCTACATCACCAAGGAGCGGTTCGCCAAGCGCCCAAGCTGAAGCTGGCGTTGACCGCCGGCATCGGCTCCGACCACGTCGATCTTGCCGAGGCGCAGGCCCGCGGGGTGACCGTCGCCGAGGAAACCTGGAGCAACAGCATCAGCGTCGCCGAGCACGCCGTGATGCAGATCCTGGCATTGGTGCGTAACTTCGTCCCGTCGCACCAGTGGGTCGTCGACGGAGGCTGGAACATCGCCGACTGCGTGCAGCGCTCCTACGACGTGGAGGGCATGGACGTCGGGGTGATCGCCGCCGGCCGGATCGGTCGGGCGGTGCTGGAGCGGATGAAGCCATTCGGGGTGAACCTGCACTACTTCGACGTGCACCGGCTGTCGCCGGAGCTGGAGCAGCAACTGGGCGTCACCTATCACCCCAATGTGGAGTCGCTGGCCCGCTCGGTGGACGTGGTGTCGATCCACTCACCGCTGATCGCCCAGACGCACCACATGTTCAACGAGAAGTTGCTGAAGTCGATGCGGCGCGGCTCCTACATCGTCAACACCGCCCGCGCCGAGGAAACCGACCAAAAGGCGATCGTCGCGGCGTTGGAGAGCGGCCAGCTCGCCGGCTACGCCGGTGACGTGTGGTACCCGCAACCGCCGGCGCCGAATCACCCGTGGCGCACCATGCCCAACCACGCGATGACCCCGCACATCTCGGGTTCCAGTTTGTCGGCGCAGGCCCGCTATGCCGCCGGCACCCGGGAGATCCTCGAAGACTGGTTCGCCGGCAAGCCGATCCGCTCGGAGTACCTGATCGTCGAGGGCGGCAAGTTCGCCGGCACGGGGGCGAAGTCCTACGCACAGTAGGCCGCAGACCGATTCGGCGGGGCGGCTGACCGCACACCGCCCCGCCGAGTCGTCCAACGTTCCGCCCAAGGCAGCGAGGGGATGCCTGGGGCGGGTCGGTGACAGCAGCTCAGCCCACAACACCGAGAGGATGGCGAAATGACGGACAACTACACCACCACCGATGGGGGTGCGCCGGCGCCGAGTAATGAACGGTCGTTGACGCTGGGCCCCAATGGCCCGATCCTGCTGCAGGACACCTACCTGATTGAGCAGCTGGCGGCGTTCAACCGGGAGCGGGTCCCCGAACGTCAGCCGCACGCCAAGGGCACCGGGGCGTTCGGCCGGTTCGAGGTGACCAATGATGTCAGCGCCTACACCAAAGCGGCCGTGTTTCAGCCCGGCGCCGTGACCGACGTGTTCGTGCGAGTAGCCGGCAACGCCAGCGAACGGGGCAGCGCCGACACGCTGCGCGACTCCCGCGGGTTTTCGCTGAAGTTCTACACCTCCGAAGGCAACTACGACATCGTCGGCAACAACGTGCCGATCTTCTTCATCCGGGATCCGATCAAATTTCCCAACCTGATCCGCTCGAACAAACGCCGCGCCGACAACGACTGCCACGACCACAACATGGTGTGGGACTTCTTCACCCAGTCGCCCGAGTCCGCGCATCTGGTGACGCTGATCATGGGGGACCGCGGCATCCCGAGAACCTACCGGCACATGAACGGCTACGGGTTGCACACGTTTAGCTGGGTCAACGTCGGCGGGGAGATCTGCTGGGTGAAATACCACTACAAGTCCGATCAGGGCGTCCAGTGTTTGACCCAGGAGGAGGCCGACCGGCTGGCCGGGACCGACCCGGACTGCTGCCAGCGGGACCTGTTCGATGCGATCGCGCGCGGCGAGTTCCCGAGCTGGACACTCTACGTGCAGATCATGCCCTTCGAGGATGCCAAAACGTACCGGTTCAACCCGTTCGATGTCACCAAGGTATGGCCACACGCCGACTACCCGCTCATCGAGGTCGGGCGGATGACGTTGGACCGCAACCCCACCGATCACCACACCGAGGTGGAGCAGGCCGCGTTCGGGCCGCACAACATTGTGCCCGGCACCGGGCTCAGCCCGGACCGGTTGTTGTTAGGCCGCAGCTTCGCCTACGCCGACGCGCACCGGGCCCGGATCGGGGTCAACCATCATCAGATTCCGGTCAACGCGCCCAAGGTGCCGGTGCGCAGCTATTCCAAGGACGGCCGGATGCGGGTGCAGAATGTGTCCGACCCGGTGTACACGCCCAACACCGTCGCGGCCCGGTCGCCGACCCGGCCCGGGCGGCCGAGGTGCTCTGGGCCGCCGACGGGGAGATGATGCGCGCCGCCTACACCCTGCGCCCCGACGACGACGACTGGGGCCAGGCGCACACCCTGATCCGTGAGGTGATGGACGACGACCAACGCGAACGTCTGGTGCGCAACGTCGTCGGCCACGTCTCCAATGGTGTCAGAGAACCCGTACTGTCCCGAGTGTTCGAATACTGGCGCAACATCGATCCCGAGATTGGTCAGCAAATCGAAAAGGGAGTCCGCGCAAACCTCAACCAATAGGACACGACAGTCGCGACATCCAGCGCAACCGCCGCGGTGCGCCATCGTGGCGGTTGCGCTGGATCTCAACGTACGACGGGGTGCGAGATGGTGGACAACTTTACGACGACCGATGGGGGTGCGCCGGCGCCGAGTGGTGAGCGGTCGTTGACGCTGGGGCCCAACGGCCCGATCCTGTTGCAGGACACGTATTTGATCGAGCAACTCGCCGCGTTCAACCGGGAACGGGTCCCCGAGCGCCAACCGCACGCCAAGGGCGCCGGCGCGTTTGGCCGGTTCGAGGTGACCAACGACGTCAGCGCCTACACCAAGGCGGCGTTCCTGCAGCCGGGTGCGTCCACCGAGGTGTTTGCCCGGTTCTCGTCGGGCAATAGCGGTGAGCGCGGCAGCGCGGATACGGTGCGCGATAACCGCGGGTTTTCGGTGAAGTTTTACACCACCGAGGGCAATTTCGACCTCGTTGGTAGCAACGTCCCGGTGTTTGCGATCCGGGATCCGATCAAGTTTCCCAACATGATCCGCGCCGGTGGGCGCCGCGCGGACAACGACTGCCACGACCACAACATGGTGTGGGATTTTTGGACGCGAAGCCCCGAGACCGCGCATCTAGTGACCTTGGTGATGGGCGATCGCGGTATCCCGAAGACATTGCGGCATATGAACGGCTACGGCCTGCACGCGTTTAGCTGGGTCAACCTGGGCGGGGAGATTTCGTGGGTGAAGTATCACTTCATCTCTGACCAGGGGGTGCAGTGTTTGACCCAAGCGGAGGGCGACCGGCTGGCCGGCACCGATCCCGATCGCTGCATGCGGGATCTGCACGCGTCGATCGCGCGCGGTGAGTACCCCAGTTGGACGCTGAGGGTGCAGATCATGCCGTTCGAGGATGCCAAAACGTATCGGTTCAACCCGTTTGATGTGACCAAGGTGTGGCCGCATGCCGACTATCCGCTGATCGAGGTTGGCCGGATGACGTTGGACCGCAATGTGACCGATCACCACACCGAGGTGGAGCAGGCCGCGTTCGGGCCGCACAACACCGTGCCCGGCACCGGGCTCAGCCCGGACCGATTACTGCTCGGGCGCAGCTTCGCCTACGCCGACGCGCACCGCGTCCGGATCGGGGTCAACCACCACCAGATCCCGGTCAACGCCCCCAAGGTGCCGGTGCGCTCCTACTCCAAGGACGGCCGGATGCGGGTGCAGAATGTGTCCGACCCGGTGTACACCCCCAACACGGTCGGCGGCCCGCACGCCGATGCGGCCCGGGCGGCCGAAGTCGGGTGGCACGCCGACGGGGAAATGATGCGCGCCGCCTACACCCTGCACCCGGACGACGACGACTTCGGCCAGGCCCGCACCCTGGTGCGTGAGGTGATGGATGACCAACAACGGGCACGGCTGGTCTCCAACATCGTCGCCACGTGTCCAATGGCGTCAAAGAACCCGTCCTATCCCGCGTCTTCGCATACTGGCGCAACATCGACCCCGAGCTCGGCCAACAAGTCGAACAAGGCGTCCGCGCCAACGCGCGTAGTTGAAGCCCGCCGCGATCGCTTACCGGCCTGCGCCGAGCAGACGCAGAATCGCACGATCCGGGCTGTGTTTGTGCGATTCTGCGTCTGCTCGCACGGGAGCCAGGCCGGCCAGATCGCGGTCGAGGTTGTTCATCGCGGGGTTCCTTTCGGGCTGCCGACTGCCAGCCGGTCGTGGGTGGGGGTTGTGCTGCGGCCGCCGCGGATGAGCACTGCGACCGCAATGCCGGCGGCGACGCCGATCAGGTTGTCGATGGCACGGTCCGCGAGGAACGTCAACGGTTCGGCGGGCGCGGCCAGTTGGGTCATGAGCATGATCAGCGGGGTAAAGAACCAGACGGCGAGCCCATAATGGCGCGTCATGAACAGTTCGGTGGGAAACAGCAGCGCTATCACGACGGCGGCCAGGAAGGTCGCGCCGAGGTGGGGTAGCAGCAGCAGCGCGGCGACCACGAGCCCGGCCAGCGTGCCCAGCACCCGGTGCATACCGCGCTGGATCACGCCTGACACGCTCAGGGAGTGCCCGTCACGTGCGTTGGCGGCGGCCAACGGCACCGCGGCGGCGGCCATCGCCCAGTTGGCGTGATCGATGCCCAGCAGCAGACCACTCGATCCCGCGGCCGAGATCGCCAACGCATAGCGCAGGGCGTGCACCCGGCTGTCAGCCGCCCGCCTTTTCGCTGCGCAGGCAGTCGGCCGAACGTCGTGCAGTTGGCGGCCACCAGGGCCAGGAGCGGCAAGCATGCCGACGGTACTGACCAGGATGCAAAACGTCGCCGTCGCTGCACAGATCGACAATGCCGGCCAGGCCGCCACCCGGTCGGCCGGGATGGTTGCGACGGCGCCGACGGCAAAGATGCCGTAGAAGGGGCCCTGGGGGCTGAGACCGAGTCGGTCGGTCACCAGTGAACCAATCGAGGCGAAGACGACTTCGGTCGCGACCAGCATCCACGAGCGAGCATGGACGCTGGACAACACAACTCCGGTGCCCACCCCGGTCAGCAGCACCGTGCCTGCCTGCGCTTGATGGCGGAGGCGCAACCGGTGCGATTCGGCCCGCCCATACATACCGGTGAATGACCCGAACACGGCGAAGATGATCAGATCCGGCCGTTCGGCAATCAGCAAGACCACGCCGGGAACGACCAGCCCGATGACAACCCGGCACGCGTGGACGTGGTCGTTGTCAGCGGGGCCGAGGCCGACCAATCCGCTTGCCTTCGTCCGAACCGCACACAAGGAAGGTCTCCGATCATCGGTTGCGGGCGGCTCGTTCGTGGTGTCCACACCGGTTGACGGCAGCCCATGGAACATGCGCGCCGCGCCACTGCGGGACTGGTGGAAAGTCTGGACGAAGCGGCACACGCACGTCCAAACGGACTTGCCTACGACGTGATAGGAGCCAGCGATCAGGGCGGTCTGGGGTGGGCGTGATGCGTTTGGAGGGCACACCAATATCCGCCGAGGAATCTCTGGAACCGGCTGCGACCCCTGGGTGATGGCGATTCCGGTCTTCATCGTGGCGTGAGGTCGACCACCCGCTGCAGCTCGTCGGCGCAGGTATCGATGATCGGCGGCCAGCAGGGCTTGGGTGCTGGCCGGGCCGACAGAGTGACACGCGGCGCTACGGCGGCGAACGGCGGCGGCATGGGCGGCGGTGGCCGCACGCTG
>PPEA01000535.1 GCA_002967005.1 Mycobacterium talmoniae | reverse complement strand
CGGTAGTCGGCGCGCACCGGCAGCGCCGCCGCCCGGGCCCGGGCCTTGTCCTGCTCGGACATGAACCCCTGGATCTCGTTGAGGAACAAGCCCGCGGGTTTGAACTCCCGGATGAACCGGGGGTCGCCGGTGATGTGCACCAGGGATAGCAGCAGCGTGGGGATGCTGACGTCCTCCAACGCGGCGGCGATCGCCGGTGTGGACGTGCTGAAGGGTGCACCGGCGTAGCGGCTGCGCATCCAGGCAATCCTTTCGGAATTACGCTACCTCTAGTTTCGTAATGGCGATTACGCTACCGTTCGTGTCGTAATGAGGCAAGGGCCGAAAGGGGCGCTGTGAGTGGAGTAATCGTGACCGGATCGGCGTCCGGGATCGGTCGGGCCTGCGCCGAGGCGCTGGTCGCCGAGGGCCGGCGGGTCGCGTTATGGGATATCGCGCCGGCGGTGCAGCAGGTGGCCGCCGAGCTGGGCATGCCGGGTTCGGTGGTCGACGTCTGCGACGACGCCGCGCTGCCGACCGCGGTGGCCGCCGCCGACGCCGCGCTCGAGGGGGTCGACGGTTTGGTGCACGCCGCGGGGCGGGTCCTGGTCGAGCCGGTCGGCGCCTACAGCGTCGAATCCTGGGATGCGGTGCTCGACGTCAACCTGCGCGCCAGGCGATGCTGGTCCAACTGCTGCTGCCGCAGCTGCAACGGTCGGCGCGCGAGGGCGGCTCCCCCGCCGTCGTCGGGATCTCCAGCATCGAAGGGCTGGCCGCCAACCCGCACATCCCGGCCTACTGCGCCTCCAAGGCCGGCCTGCTCGGGCTGACCAAGTCGATGGCCGCCCAACTGGGTCCGGCCGGGATCCGGGTCAACGCGGTGTGCCCGGGCTTCATCCGCACCCCGATGCTGCAGTTGGCGCTGGACATCGACGAGGTCCGGGCCGGTTTCGAGCAGGCCACCCCGCTGGGCCGCATCGGTGATCCCACCGAGGTCGCCCACGCGGTGGCGTTTTTGATGTCGCCGCGGGCGTCGTTCATCACCGGCGCGGCCAGGTCGTCGACGGCGGCGTGACCACGCCACCACGCCTGAGGCCCCCGGTCAGTCGCGGGGCTCGGACGCCGCACCCGCGGTCCGCAGGGCGACCGGCGGCAGGTACTCCCCGATCAGGGTGCGATGCCACCAGGCCCGGTCGCGGCGCAGCTCCCGCCAGGTGGTGAAGCGATAGGTGTACAGCAGCGCGCGCACGTAGCGGGGCGGGGCGTTCGGGAACGGGTTGTGCCGCAGCAGTCGCAGCGTCGCGCGGTCGTTTTTCAGCAGCCGCGCCAAAAACGCGGCCCGCCACCCCTGCGCGTACAGCGGGGAGATGGCGGCGAACCACATCAGCCAGTCCAGCCGCAGATGGTAGGGCGCCCACTGCCGCGGCAGCCGGTGCACGGAACCCGGCTTGCCTTTGAATTCGTATTCCCGCCAAACCGTTTGGTCGGTGATCTCGGCCTCGTCGGTGCCCTCGAGGATCACCTCGCGCCGGACCCGGCCCACCGTGCCGAACGCCCCGTAGGTGTTGACCAAGTCGGTACGGGTTGAAGGACAGATTCATTCGCTGATGTGCGAGCCATGTTGCGCACCGGCCAGTAGCTGAGCACCAGCACCGCCGCGGTGAACGCGAT
>PPEA01000534.1 GCA_002967005.1 Mycobacterium talmoniae | reverse complement strand
TGGGGGTCGAGCAGCTCGCGCAGCTCCACCCGGCCCAACAGCTCGGCCAGCCCCAGCACCAGCGGGATCCGGATCACCGACTCCAGCTTGTGCACGTTGCGCAGCGGCGCCCCGGCCCCGTCCAAAAAACGCCTGCACCTGATGCGCCAGCGGGGAGCCCAGGCCGCCGGAGTAGCCGACGGCCAGCAACGCCAACCCGATCAGCAGCATGGTCACCAGCCGGCCGCGTTCCGGGCCGCCGCGCAGCACCAGCCCGGCCAACCCCGCGGCGGCGACCAGGCCAGGTGCCCAGGATGGCCACCGGCTGGGTGACCAGCGAGGAGCCCGCGGTGGCGTGCGGCGCCACGAACGGCGTCCAGCTGTCGGTGCCCCGCAACACCTCGGTCAGCGACGTCCATTGCGTGGTGACCCCGGAGGATTCGATGAAATCCAGGAACGGCGGGCTGATCCGACCCAGCAGCAGCAGCGCCACCACCCACCAGGACACCGCCAGCGTCAGCGCCAGCAGCCACCACCCGGTGAACCGCCACCACAGCCGGTTCGGCCGGTGACACAGCCACCAGATCACCGCCGGCAGGCCGCCCGCGATCGTCGCGACCGCGTTGACCGCCCCCATCAACGCCACCGCGACCCCGGCCTGCGCGGCCAGCGCCCGCACCGACCGGTTTGGGTCGCCACGCAGCGCGCGGATCACCGGCAGCAGCACCCACGGCGCCAGCATCATCGGCAGGGTTTCCGACGAGATCGAACCCAGCGTGGTCAACACCCGCGGCGACAGCGCGAACGCGGCGGCGCCGAGCAGGCGGGAGGTGGGGCTGCCGATACCGCGGCCGTCGTTCAGCGCCTCGGCGACCCGCAGCAGCCCCCAGAACCCCGCGGTCAGCAGCAGCGCCCACCACAGCCGCTGCGTCGCCCAGCCCGGCAGCCCCAGCAGGTGGCCGGCCAAAAAGAAGGTGCCGTGCGGGAACAGGTAGCCGTAGGCCTGGTTTTGCGCCTGACCGAACGGCAGATCGGAATTCCACAGGTTGGCCGCGCGGGCCAGAAACCGCAGCGGGTTGGCGGTCAGGTCCAGCTTGGTGTCCGGCGCGATCTGGCCGGGCGACTGCAGGAACGTGCACGCCAGCGCGACGGCCCCGACCAGCCACAGCCAGCGTCGGGACAGCGGTGCCACGGGAACGGGGATGCGGCTGACGCGTTCGGTCTAGCGGTGGCCGTATTCGACCCGGTTGAGCACCGACGCGTCCGGCTCGCCGCCGGCCAGGTGGGGCCGGGTGTCTTGCTGCACCATCAGCGTCACCCCGAAGGTCGCGGCCGCCCCCAGCAACAGGCCGACCACAATGCTGGCGGCGGCTGGTACCACGAACCGCGGCATGGTCAGGCTCCTTAAATCTTGACGCGAGGGGAAAACCCCGACCGCCAAACTAGCACGCGCCGACGGGGCGGCGCGTGTGCCCGATGCGGTCGTGGCAGCATGGACCGATGTCTCGACAGCTGCCGTCGCCGCGCACCCTGGCCGCGATCGCGGTCCTGGTCACCGCGCTCCCCGCAGTGCTGCTGGCCTGTTCCCACCCGGCCAAACCACCCGCCCGTCGTCGTCGGCGCCGGCCACCCCGCACGCGGCCCCGCCGACCCCGGCCTGCGGGGATCCCGTGGCGCTGCCGCTGCGCGACAAGCTGGCCCAG
>PPEA01000533.1 GCA_002967005.1 Mycobacterium talmoniae | reverse complement strand
ACTCCGTCGTCGCCGCGGGGCGACCGAACGCTTCGGCCAGCACCGGGTCCGGCGGCAGGTCGTGCGGGGTGAACTCGCCCTGGTCGGCGTACTTGCGCGGGCGCAGCCCCTCGGCCACAAACGATCCGTCGACCCCGGCGGGGCGGCCGAACGCCTGACGCGACGCGGGGTCGACCGGCGGACGGTAGATGGGGCGTGGTTCCAGGCGGTGACGGCCGGGAGTTTCCTGGTTGGTGCTCACGTCATCCTCTTCTGAGCGCAGTAACCGCACACTACGGGCCCGAGCGCGGCGGTTGGACTCACCCTACCGGCGCTTGCGGCGCTCACGCGTACCGCCGTCGGCGAACTGATCGGGCAGCTGGGAGGGCTCGGGGTCCGGCGGGGTGTGCGGAATCTGCGACAACAGGCCGAGCAGGTTACTGGGGATGCTGATCGGCCGCGAATCGCGCAAAGCCGCGCGCGCCCGGCTCTGGCCCTCGACCTCGGCGGCGCATTCGGCGCACAACGAGAGGTGGTGGGCGGCGCGCAGATGCGCGTTCATCCGCAGCTCACCGTCGACAAAGGCGGCGATCGCCTCGGTGGACAGATGCTCGGTGGAACCGAACTGGCGCGGCGCACCGACCGGGGCGTCGCTTTGCGAGGCGAACTGGGACGGCAGCCAGGAGAACGCGCGGCGGAACACTTGTCCCCGGTCGGCCATCACCTACTCCTCTCCGCATTCCGGATCGATTCTGCCAGCGCACTACCTCGAATGTAGCGCGCTGACACGCACCGGACACGCGGGAGCGGCTCGCGTCGGGACGGCATGGCCGGGACGGATTCGGCCTCAGCTGGCGGCGGTGACGCCGTCGTGGTGCTCGGGGTGCGCCGCCAAGTAGTCGCGCAGCGCCTGGCGGCCGCGGTGGATGCGGCTGCGCACCGTGCCCAGCTTCACCCCCAGCGTGGCGCCGATCTCCTCATACGACAGACCCTCGATGTCACACAGCACCACCGCGGCCCGGAACTCCGGCGGCAACGAGTCCAGGGCGGCCTGCAGGTCAGGGCCCAGCCGGGAATCGTGGTAGATCTGCTCGGGGTCGGGTTCGTCGGCGGGCACCCGGTCGTAATCCTCGGGCAGCGCCTCCATCCGGATGCGGGCGCGCCGGCGCACCATGTCCAAAAACAGGTTGGTGGTGATGCGGTGCAGCCAGCCCTCGAAAGTGCCGGGCTGATAGTTGTGCACCGACCGGAACACCCGGATGAACGTCTCCTGGGTCAGGTCTTCGGCGTCGTGCTGGTTGCCGGAAAGCCGGTAGGCCAACCGGTACACCCGGTCGGCGTGTTGTCGCACCAACTCGTCCCACGACGGCAACGTCGCCTTGTCCCCCGTCGCGTCGAACACCGCAGTACCCTGCAGCTCCTCGGACGGCTCGACCCAGTCAACGTCGTGGCGCTGTTCTGGATGGGACATGCTGACCGGACTCATCAGTGTGGTGATGTTCGGATCCTCCAACTCGTAGGCGCCAGGGGTTGGCAGCCGATCAACCGGGCCAACGCGATGCGGCTCGCGTGTATTCCCGGACCAGCTCCGACCACGTTCCATGCCGCTACCATTTCGCACCGGCGTGTGGCGGCTATGTGCCCGCACTGAACATTGACTAAGAAACCATCTTGTAACCCCGTTGCGCTGCGGATACTCTGCTTGACTCGGCTTCGGCGGCGACGACGGCTCGGGCGTGTCGCGGTGCGTGGGCGCGCCTGCTCGGCGCCGGCCCCGATTGGACCTACGCTGCGGGCATGGCCAGCACCAACCACCCCTCCGATCAGGCGACCTCGTCCCGGCAGGCCGACGCCATCTCCGCGCACGCCGAGGCGTCGATCACCGAGGACGTGATCCTGGCGGCGGCCCGCGACCGCGCCGACGACATCGGCGTCGGCGCCGTCACACCGGCGGTCGGGGCGCTCGCTGAGCCTGCTGGCCAAGCTCAGCGGCGGCAAAGCCGTCGTCGAGGTCGCACCGGCGCCGGGGTCAGCGGCCTGTGGTTGCTGTCGGGGATGAGCGAGGACGGCGTGTTGACCACGATCGACATCGAGCCCGAACATCAGCGGATCGCCAAGCAAGCGTTCACCGAGGCCGGGATCGGCCCGTCCCGGATGCGGTTGATCAGCGGCCGGGCGCAGGAGGTGCTGACCCGGCTCGCCGACGAGTCCTACGAGTTGGTGTTCATCGACGCCGACCCGCTGGACCAGCCCAGCTATGTGGTGGAGGCGGTGCGGCTGCTGCGCGAGGGCACCGGTTATCACGGCCCGGCGTTCGACGGCCCGGTATTCAGCGACGACCTGTCGTCGATGGCCGCGATCAGCGAACACTACGGCGTGCCCGACGCGGTGCTGCACAGCCTGCAGGCCGGGGTGGACGTGGCGCTGTGGGTCACCACCGACGAGGTGGGCGCGGTGCTGGACCGGCTGGAGCAGGCGGTCGGCGCGGGCGAGCTGACGACGCCGGCGGTGGATGCCTCGCTGCGGCGGGTGGCGGCGATCAAGGGCACCAATTCGCATTGCGGCGGCTAACCGTCCGCGGCGTCGGGTGGCCATTGCTTACTCTTGAGTAACGTACGCGGACCACGGAAGGGAGCGGCGCCTGATGGCTGGTGGAACCAAGCGGTTACCGCGTGCCGTCCGGGAGCAGCAGATGCTGGACGCGGCCGTGCAGATGTTCTCGGTCAACGGCTACCACGAGACCTCGATGGACGCCATCGCCGCCGAGGCGCAGATCTCCAAGCCGATGCTGTACCTGTACTACGGCTCCAAAGAGGAGCTGTTCGGCGCCTGCCTGAACCGGGAGCTGAGCCGGTTCATCGAGACGGTGCGGGCCGGCATCGACTTTCAGCGGCCGCCGCGTGAACTGCTCCGCAACACCATCCTGGCGTTCCTGAACTACATCGACACCAACCGGGCGTCGTGGATCGTGATGTACACCCAGGCCACCAGCTCGCAGGCGTTCGCCCACACGGTGCGCGAAGGCCGGGAGCGGATCATCGAGCTGGTGAGCCGGCTGTTGCGGGCCGGCACCCGCAACCCGGAACCCGGCGAAGACTTCGAGATGATGGCCGTCGCCCTGGTGGGCGCCGGGGAGGCGGTGGCCACCCGGATCAGCACCGGCGACACCGACGTCGATGACGCGGCCGAGTTGATGATCAGCCTGTTCTGGCGCGGCCTGCGGGGCACCCCGAGCGGCAGCGCCGACACCGCGGTCGCCGGGTAGGGCACGTGTCGCCTTCGGTGCGCCGAGATCGACGTTTGCGTGCCCGCTACTCGCACTTCGTCACGCAAACGTCGATCTCGACGGGGTCAGAGGCCCCGCACCGTGCCGGTCAGGTGCGGATAACCCTTAGCGATGTTGCGCAGCGCCAACTCCCAGCCTCCGGTGACCCGGTCGGTGTAGAGCCCGACCCGGGCCGGCAGCAGCACCGGCTTCCCGAACCGCACCGAGTACTGCACCGCGTCGGGCAGCTCGCCCTCGATGTTGGCCAACACCGCTGCGGCGGTGAACATCCCATGCGCGATCACGGTCGGAAACCCGAACAGCTTGGCGCCGATGGGGTTGGTGTGGATCGGGTTGTGGTCCCCGCCGATGCTGGCGTAGCGCCGGATCTGGCCGGGGGTGATCCGCAGGATCGCGTTCGGCGGTGGCAGCTTGGGCTGCTTGGCCGGCGGCGGTTTGGGCTCATCGGACAGGCTGGTGCGCTGCTGATGCAGAAACGTGGTGACCTGATGCCAGGCCACGTCGTTGCCGACGCTGATATCGGTGACCACGTCGACCAGCAGGCCCTTGCGGTGTTCACGCAGGTTCTCCGCGTGCACCGCGACCCCGACGGTGTCGGTCACCGCGATCGGCCGGTAGGAGGTGATGTGGTTTTCGGTGTGCACGGCTCCCATTGCGGCAAAAGGGAAGTCGAAGCCGGTCACCAGCGCCATCACCGTCGGGAACGTCAACGCGAACGGGTAGGTCAGCGGCACCGTGTCGCCGTAGCGCAACCCGGTGACCGCGGCGTATTCGGCGACGTTGGTGCGGTCGATGGCCAACTCGTCGACCCGCAGCGTGCGGTCGGGCAGGGTGTCGCTGCGCGGAATGAACGGCAGCGCCCCGGCCGCCGCCCGCAGCATGTTCTTCAGCCCGCTGGGCTGGCTCACCTGGCTCACCTGGGTCACGGTCATGCCCCCAGCATGGCCTGGCCGCAGACCCGGATCGTGTTGCCGGTCACCGCGTTTGACGCCGGGCTGGCGAAGTAGGCGACGGTCTCGGCGACGTCGACGGGCTGACCGCCCTGGAACAGCGAGTTGAGCCGGCGCCCCACCTCGCGGGTGGCCAGCGGGATCGCCGCCGTCATCGCGGTCTCGATGAACCCGGGCGCGATCGCGTTGATGGTGATGCCCTTGTCGGCCAGGGCCGGGGCCAGCGCGTCGGTCAGCCCGATCATGCCGGCCTTGGTGGCCGCGTAGTTGGTCTGGCCGCGGTTGCCGGCGATCCCGGCCATCGAGGACAACCCGATCACCCGGCCGCCCTCGCCGATGCTGCCGTTGCCCACCAGGCCTTCGGTGAGGCGTTGCGGGGCCAGCAGGTTCACCGCGATCACCGCGTCCCAGCGCGCGTCGTCCATGTTGGCCAGCAGCTTGTCGCGGGTGATGCCGGCGTTGTTGACCAGGATGTCGGCCTTGCCGCCGTGATGCTCGCGCAGGTGCTCGGTGATCTTGTCCACCGCGTCGTCGGCGGTCACATCCAGCGTCAGCGCGGTGCCGCGACCTTGCTGGCGGTGGCCGCCAACGCCTCGGCGGCCGGCTCCACGTCGACCG
>PPEA01000532.1 GCA_002967005.1 Mycobacterium talmoniae | reverse complement strand
CGCCGATCAGCAGCGACCCGGCCAGCGGCGGCTCACCCGCCCGATGCCGGCGCAGCGTCTCGGGCTGCGGAACACCGAGTTGTTTGGCCAGAAACGACCCGGGACCAGAGTTGACGACCTGCGAGAACAGATCCGAGGAAACCTTGGGAGCCATGCAGCTGCCTTCCGTGTCGGGTGTGTCGTCTCAACAGACAACCGTACGCATCGACCACGAACTTACTCCAGAGTAAGAACAGTGAGTAGTATGGGTCCGAAGGCGGATCAACCCCAAATCGACAACACGGAGACATCGTGGCCACTGCAAGCACCCCGACAGCCAAGAACACCCCCCAGACGCGGCAGCGGGTGGCCGTGCTGGGCGGCAACCGCATCCCGTTCGCCCGCTCCGACGGCGCCTACGCCGACGCCTCCAACCAGGACATGTTCACCGCCGCGCTGGGCGGGCTGGTGGACCGCTTCGGGCTGGCCGGGGAACGCCTCGGCGCGGTCATCGGCGGCGCGGTGCTCAAGCACAGCCGCGACTTCAACCTGATGCGCGAATGCGTGCTGGGCTCGGCGCTGTCGCCGTACACCCCCGCGTTCGACGTGCAGCAGGCCTGCGGCACCGGGCTGCAGGCCGCGATCTGCGCGGCCGACGGCATCGCCGCGGGTCGCTACGAGGTCGCCGCGGCCGGCGGGGTGGACACCACCTCCGACGCCCCAATCGCGTTCGGCGACAACCTGCGCCGCACCCTGCTGGCCCTGCGCCGCGCCAAGTCCAACCTGCAGCGGCTGCAGCTGGCGGGCAAGCTGCCGGCCAGCCTCGGGGTGGAGATCCCGGTCAACAGCGAGCCGCGCACCGGGCTGTCGATGGGCGACCACCAGGCCATCACCACCAAACAGATGGGGATCAACCGCGTCGCGCAGGACGAGCTGGCCGCCGCCAGCCACCGCAACATGGCCGCCGCCTACGACCGGGGATTCTTCGATGACCTGGTCACCCCGTTCCTCGGGCTGTACCGCGACGACAACCTACGCCCCAACTCCAGCGTGGAGAAGCTGGCCACGCTGCGGCCGGTGTTCGGGGTCAAGGCCGGCGACGCGACGATGACGGCGGGGAACTCCACCCCGCTGACCGACGGCGCCTCGGTCGCGCTGCTGGCCAGCGAGGAGTGGGCGGCCGCGCACAAGCTGACGCCGCTGGCCTACTTCGTCGACGCCGAAACCGCCGCGGTCGACTACGTCAACGGCGCCGACGGCCTGCTGATGGCGCCGACGTATGCGGTGCCGCGGCTGCTGGCCCGCAACGGGCTCACGCTGCAGGACTTCGACTTCTACGAGATCCACGAGGCCTTCGCCTCGACGGTGCTCTGCCACCTGCAGGCCTGGGAATCCGAGGACTACTGCAAGGAGCGGCTGGGGCTGGACGCCGCGTTGGGCGCCATCGACCGGTCCAAGCTCAACGTCAACGGCTCCTCGCTGGCCGCCGGTCATCCGTTCGCCGCCACCGGCGGCCGGATCCTGGCGCAGACCGCCAAGCAGCTGGCGGAGGCCAAGGCCGAGAAGAAGGGCGCGGCCGCCAACAAGCCGGTGCGGGCGCTGATCTCGATCTGCGCGGCCGGCGGACAAGGCGTGGCCGCCATCCTGGAAGCCTGAGCCACGGGTTTGTAACACCCCGCGCCGGGTAACCGATACACGGACAGCTCCGTGTTGCCATCCAACCCCCCGACCCGATGGCAACACGGAGCTTCCCAACCTCCGCCGCCGGACAGCGGGGATCCGGCGGCGGGTGCAGCCCGCCCCCGAATCCCCCTTCTGGCCGCACGTCACCGGTTAGGGTGATGCGCCATGCAGGTCAGCATCCTCAGTTCGCTCAGTGAGACCGGCGGCCGTTCCGCGGTCGATGCCACCGTCGACAACCTCGCCCAACTGCACGGCGAGGGCTTCCGCCG
Source organism: Mycobacterium talmoniae (assembly GCA_002967005.1). Taxonomy (GTDB): domain Bacteria; phylum Actinomycetota; class Actinomycetes; order Mycobacteriales; family Mycobacteriaceae; genus Mycobacterium; species Mycobacterium talmoniae. The sequence continues at coordinate 452 of PPEA01000532.1, read as the reverse complement.
GGTCTGGCTGACCCAGATGCCGTACGAGCCCGACCTGCTGACGGTGTTGGCGGTCGCGCTGCGCGAGGTCGACGGCATCGAGGTCGGCACCGGCGTCATCCCGATCCAAAACCAGCACCCGATGCTGCTGGCCCAGCGGGCGCTGACGCTGAGCCTGATCGGCAACGGACGCTTCCTGCTCGGCCTGGGCATGACCCATCAGGCGGTCACCGAGGGCATGTGGGGCATCCCGTGGGACAAGCCGGTGCGGCGGCTGCGCGAGTACCTCGACGGCCTGCAGCCGCTGCTGGCCGGGCAGTCCGCGGACGCGCCCGGGGAGACGGTGACCACCCGCGGGGCGCTGCAGATTCCGGGTGCACCTCCGCCGCCGGTGTACATCGCCGCCCTGGGCCCGCAGCTGCTGAAGCTGGCCGGTCGGCGCACCGCGGGCACCGTCACCCTGGGATGACCGG
>PPEA01000531.1 GCA_002967005.1 Mycobacterium talmoniae | reverse complement strand
CTCGGACCTCCTGACCCGCGGTTCCGGCCCCACCCGCCACCCCCCGACGACGCGAGACGCAAAATCGCATTCGGCGTGGCGGATCGTGCGATTTTGCGTCTGCTCGTGCCAGCTATCTGGCCCGTGCGGCGCTTAGCGCCCGGTCCCACAGCAGCAGGGTCGCCGCTTTCAGCGGCGCGGGCTTGATCACGTCCTTGGCCAGCAGCGCGGTAGCGGCGGCCTTGGTTGCCGTCGACGCCTTCGACATATGCCCGGAGTCGAAGGGCGGCTGCGGGTCGTATTCGATCACCAGTTGAATGGCTTTGGCACGGCCGTCCCCGGCGATCTGCCCGGCCAGCCACAGCGCCAGGTCGATCCCGGCCGACACACCGGCGGCGGTGACGATATTGCCTTGGCGCACCACGCGTTCGTCGTTGACCGGGGTCACCCCGAAGGTTTTCAGGGTGCTCAGCGCCGACCAGTGCGAGGTGGCCCGCTTGCCCTCCAGCAGCCCGGCGGCGGCCAGCACCACCGACCCGGTACACACCGACGTGGTCCAGGCGGCGGACCGCTGAGCCTGCCGCAGCCAGTCCAGCAGGGCCGTGTCGCGGGCGGCGGCCAGCGAGCCCGGGCCGCCCGGAACCAAAACCACGTCGGGCGCCGGTGTTTCGGTCAGCGCGTGGGTGGTGCCGACCACCAGCACGCCGGAATCGGCGGTGATCGGGCCCACCTCGTGCCAGACGAACCGCACCTCGGCGTCGGGCAGGCTGCGCAACACCTCGTAGGGGCCGATGAAGTCCAGCGCGGTGAAGCCGGGGTAGAGCACGATCGCGATCTGCATGGGTGGTCCTTTCAGGCGAAGGTTTTGCGGTAGTGGTCGGGTGACACACCGAGACGACGGATGAAGGTGCGGCGCATGGTTTCCGCGGTGCCGAACCCGCAGCGGGCGGCGATGACGACGACCGTGTCGTCGGTCTCCTCGAGCTGGCGGCGCGCGGCCTCGGTCCGGACCCGCTCGACGTAGGTGCCCGGCGCCACCCCGACTTCGGCGGTGAACACCCGGGTGAAATGCCGCGGGCTCATCGCGGCACGGGCGGCCAGGTCGGTGATGCGGTGCGGCGCACCGGGTTCGGATTCGACCGCCTCTTGGACGCCACGGATCGGGTCGCGGCGCGCCCGGGGCAGCCACACCGGTGCCGCGAACTGGGTCTGCCCGCCGGGGCGGCGCAGATACAACACCAGCCAGCGGGCCACCGTCTGCGCGACCTCGGTGCCGTGGTCGTCTTCGACCAGCGACAGCGCGAGGTCGATGCCGGCGGTCACCCCGGCGGCCGACCACACCGTCTCGGAGCTGCGCACGAAGATGGGTTCCGGATCGACGGTGATCGCCGGGAACTCCCGGGCCAGCCGGTCGGCGAGCGCCAGTGGGTGGTGGCACGACAGCCGTCCAGGAGGCCGGGCTTGGGCAGCCAGGAAGGCGCCGGTACAGACGCTGACCACCCGCCGGGTGTGATGCGCCGCGGTGCGGATCCACTCCACGGCCGCCGGGTTGGCCCGCGTCGCCTCGACGCCGGCGCCGCCGGGCAGCACCAGGGTGTCCACCGGCTGGGTGGGATCGGGCAATACCGCACCCGCCAGGGTCAACCCGCTGGTGGTGGTCACCGGCAGGCCGTCGATACCGGCCACGGCGACGTGGTAGCCGTCCTGGCCGCGGCCATCGCCGGCCAGTTTCAGCGACGCCGAGGCAAACACCTCCGACGGGCCGACCACATCCAGCGCCTGCACGCCCGGATACCCAAAGATGAGGACGTTGCGTGTCACGCCCTCAGTGTTGACCGCCGGCCAGCATGGCGTCTACGCCCGGCATCCCACAAATCAGGACATTGGCTTCGTCGCGGCACCAGTCGAGCCGCCGCCAGGAGAGCTGGGCCTGCTGAAATCGACGCGCAAACTGGCCCATAGCCCCGAGATTCGCGGTTTCGCGCCGTATGGACGTCGATCTCAGTTATCCAGCAACGCAACAGGCCCCCAAGGTTGTCCCCGGGGGCCTGCGCGAGTACTGCGTCGGCGGTCAGAACGCCGCTTCGTCGAGCTCCATGATGTCGTTGTCGATCGTCTCGATCACCTGACGCGTGCTGGTCAGCAGCGGCAGGAAATTCTTGGCGAAGAACGACGCCACCGCGATCTTGCCCTCGTAGAAGGCGCGGTCGGCATCGCTGACCCCGGAGTCGAGCTTCTCGATGGCCACCGCGGCCTGACGGGCCAGCAGCCAGCCGATCACCAGGTCGCCGACGCTCATCAGGAACCGCACCGAGCCCAGCCCCACCTTGTAGATGCTGTCGATGTTCTCCTGCGCGGCCATCAGGTAGCCGGTCAACGAGGCCGCCATGCCCTGCACGTCGGCCAGCGCGGTGGCCAGCAGCTCCCGCTCGGCCTTGAGCCGGCCGTTGCCGGACTCGTTCTTGACGAACTCCTCGATCTGGCCGGCCACGTGGCCCAGGGCCACACCCTTGTCGCGGACGATCTTGCGGAAGAAGAAGTCCTGCGCCTGGATGGCAGTGGTGCCTTCGTAGAGCGAGTCGATCTTGGCGTCGCGGATGTACTGCTCGATCGGGTAGTCCTGCAAGAAGCCGGACCCGCCCAGGGTCTGCAAGCTCTCGGTGAGCTTGGCGTAGGCCTGCTCGGAACCCACACCCTTGACCACCGGCAGCATCAGGTCGTTGACCTTGACCGCCAGGTCGGCGTCCACCCCGTGCACGGCCTTGGCGACCGCGGCGTCCTGGTAGGTGGCGGTGTAGGTGTACAGCGCGCGCAGACCCTCGGCGTAGGCCTTCTGGGTCATCAGCGAACGACGCACGTCGGGGTGATGCGTGATCGTCACCCGCGGCGCGGTCTTGTCGGTCATCTGGGTCAGGTCCGCGCCCTGCACCCGCTCCTTGGCGTACTCCAGCGCGTTGAGGTAACCGGTCGACAGCGTCGCGATCGCCTTGGTGCCCACCATCATGCGGGCCTGCTCGATCACGTCGAACATCTGCGCAATACCGTCGTGGACCTCGCCGACCAGCCAGCCCTTGGCGGGCACGTCGTGCTGGCCGAAGGTCAGCTCACAGGTCGTCGAAACCTTCAGACCCATCTTGTGCTCGACGTTGGTGACGAACACGCCGTTGCGCTCGCCGAGCTCACCGGTCTCCGGGTCGAAGTGGAACTTCGGCACGAAGAACAGCGACAGGCCCTTGGTGCCCGGCTTGGCGCCCTCGGGGCGGGCCAGCACCAGGTGGAAGATGTTTTCGAACAGGTCGTCGGAGTCCGCGGAGGTGATGAACCGCTTGACGCCGTCGATGTGCCAGGAGCCGTCGTCCTGCTTGATGGCCTTGGTGCGGCCGGCGCCCACATCCGAGCCGGCGTCCGGTTCGGTCAGCACCATGGTGGCGCCCCAACCGCGCTCGGCGGCCAGCACGGCCCACTTCTTCTGCTCTTCGGTGGCCAGGTGGTAGAAGATGGCGGCGAACCCGGCGCCGCCGGCGTACATCCACACCGCGGGGTTGGCGCCCAGCAGGTGCTCGTGCAGCGCCCACACCATCGCCTTGGGCATCGGCATCCCGCCGAGCTCCTCGGGGATACCGACCTTGTCCCAGCCGGCCTCGATGGTGGCGCGCACCGACTTCTTGAACGACTCGGGCAGGGTCACCGAGTGGGTGTCGGGGTGAAACACCGGCGGGTTGCGGTCGCCGTCGGTGAACGACTCCGCGACCGGCCCCTCGGCCAGGCGGGCCATCTCACCCAGCATCTCGCGGGCGGTGTCGACGTCCAGGTCGGCGTAGTCGCCGTCGCCGAACGCCTTGTCAACGCCGAAGACCTCGAAGAGGTTGAACTCCTGGTCGCGTACGTTGCTCTTGTAGTGGCTCACTACTTCCTCCTCGATGAGAGTGCCACTTGCGGTTGGGTACTCCGGATAAGTTACCCACCAGTAACGTGGCACAAACTATACCGACTAGTAACTTCAACGCAAGCGTTTGTGAGCTAGATTCCACCAACCGGTTGGCTCCCGCCGCGTCACCGCTTCGACGTGCGCGCTGACCTGCGGCGATGCCGGACCGGTTGGGTGTTGTGGTGGCTGTCACTGCGCACCGGCGGGGTCGGGGTGTCGCCGGCCCTCCCGCGCGAGGGCCGGGCGCCGGTCGGCGGGCACCCCTCGACGGGTAGGGTCGATAACTGCCAAATCCCGTCGAGGCGAATGAATTCTGGTGAACTCCGCGAGCAAGCTGACACCGTCCTCCCTGCGGGAGGCCTTTGGACATTTCCCCACCGGCGTGATCGCCATCGCGGCCGAGGTTGACGACACTCGGGTGGGGCTGGCGGCCAGCACCTTCGTTCCGGTGTCGTTGGACCCGCCGCTGGTGTCGTTCTGTGTGCAGAACACGTCGACGACCTGGCCGAAACTCAAAGATCTGCCCCTGCTGGGGATCAGCGTGCTCGGCGAGGCGCACGACGAGGCCGCGCGCAAACTGGCGGCCAAGACCGGGGACCGGTTCGCGGGCCTGGAGACGGTGTCCAACGACGGCGGCGCCGTGTTCGTCAAGGGCACCAGCGTGTGGCTGGAGGCCGCGATCGAACAACTGGTCCCGGCCGGCGACCACACCATCGTGGTGCTGCGGGTCTGCGACGTCACGGTGGACCCCGACGTGGCGCCCATCGTGTTTCACCGCAGCGTGTTCCGTCGGCTCGGCGTCTAACGGCCGCGTCCGGAGACAGCGGCTACCGACGCTCGTTCGGCTCGTCTCACGGCGCCAGCTGGACGTGGCCCCTCGGTTGGGGCGGGGCCGGACTCGGCGGTGGAGGCGGAGCTGGGGGCTCCTCCTGTTGGGGTGAGGGCGCCGGCTGTTCTGCTCCGGTGTCTTCACCACCGATGCCGGGACCGCCGCCGGGAGGCTCTTCCTGTTGGGCTGGGGGCTCCTGCTGGGGTGGCGGCGGCGGATTTTCTGGAGGTGGTGGTGTCGCGATCCGCGGCGAGGCCGGCGCTACCGTCCGCGGCGGTGATGGCGGGAGCGGTGGTGGATTGGGTGAGATGACGCCCGAGGGGACTGCTATCGCGGTCGGCGCGGAATGAGCGGGCGGTGCCGCACCGGCCACGCTCGGCGAGGCGCCGATCAAGGCCGTGATCGCGGCGCACTCAGCGAGTGTTCGCAGCGCGTTTAACGACCATCGTCGTCGATCGCGCCATACGATTGTGTGGTATGCAATCATGCGAATGCCCTCATGTTCCACCGTACAACCGCGCCGCGAGTTTTCTCCCCGGATTTGACGGCCGGCGCCGCCGGATGGCCACCAACGTCAGCCTCGCCGGCGCGCTGGTTAGCGCCTCGATGGTGGTGGCCGCCGCAGCTGTGTCGGGCGGTGTGGCAGCCGCCGACCCAAACCAGGACGAGCAGTTTCTAGCGCTGCTTCGTGCGGAACAGATCCCCGCCATCGATAACGTGCCAGCACTCATCGCCCGAGCCCATGACATTTGTGGCGAACTCGATCACGGCGCCTCGTTCGACGCGGTACTGGACGAGCAGATCAATCGTGCCTACGAGGACAATCCGGCCCTGCGTCTACAGTCCGCCCGCGTGGCTACCACCGGGGTCCGGTTCATCACCGCGGCAGTGAAGGTCTACTGCCCGTCCCACCAAGGCCAGCTTCCGTAGCGAGCTTGCCGGGTCTCTGCACCAGCGCCGCGGCGGGTTACCGGCGTTCGCTCAGCTCGTGGCGGTAGCCCTCGATGCGCTGCTCGATCTCGGCGGCGTCATCCGGCCGCCCGTCCTCGTAGGCGAGTCTGGCGCGGACCGACAGTTCGCGGATTGCGGTGCGAATGTCGTTGATGCTGGCGGTTTGTGGAGTGTCCATCGGCGCGGCCTTTCCGGCTAGGCGGGGCGGCGCAATGGCCGCCCCCGTTCGGGTTCGGCTATAGGTAGGGTACTGCCAAATCAGGTAAATCACGCTCCGCGGCGGTGCCACGCGTTCGATAGGGTCAGCGTTTGTGAAACCGACAAGCGCGCGTGTTCTACCGGCCAGGGCGGGTCGTTGCGCACGCCTGTGTGCGGCGGCGATGATCGCGGTCACGGCGGTGGCCGGGTGCGATTCCGCTGAGCGCCCCCGGAGCGCGCCGGTGCCGACCCCGCCGCCGACCCCGTTTCCGGTGGCGGTGCCGCAGCTGCAACTCTCGCCGCCGCCGTACACGGTCAATGTTGACGAGCCGTCGTCCAGCGCGGGCTACGTACTCCTCAATAACGGGGGTTTCAATCCCGCTGCGGCCGTCCTGAACCCGGATGCTGCGCCCGCCGCAGCCCCCCCGGTGCCCGGGGGACCGCAGATCGTCGACAAGCAGGGCCGGGTGGTGTGGTTCGGCCAGCTGCCGGCGGGCCAGAGCGCCGCCAACTTTCAGGTACAGACCTATGCCGGGCAGCCGGTGCTGACCTGGTGGCAAGGGGACCTGGGCGGCCCGGATACCTTCGGCCACGGCAACGGCGTCGACTACATCGTCGACGCGCACTACCGGGTGATCGCGACGCTGAGCCCGCAGGGGCTGCACTCGGACGTGCACGAGTTCCGGCTCACCCCCGACGGCCACGCGTTGATCACCGCCTACACCCCGGTGCCGGCCGACCTGACCGCGGTGGGCGGCCCCAAGGACGGCAAGGTGTGGGATTGCGTCGCCGCGGTCGTCGACGTGGCCAGCGGCAAGACGCTGTCCCAATGGTCGGCGCTGGCCCATGTGCCGGTCACCGACAGCGCGCTGACCACCGCCGACGCCGCGCCTACCGGGGCGGGGTGTTCGACGCGTTCCACATGAACTCGATCGCCCTGGCCCCCGACGGCGACCTGCTGATCTCCATGCGGCACACCTCCACGGTGTACAAGGTGAGCCCCAGCACCGGGCAGATCGCGTGGCAGCTGGGCGGCAAACATTCCACCTTCGCGCTGCAGCCGGGCGTGCAGTTCGCGTTTCAGCACGACGCCCAATTCGCCGACCCGCACACCATCCGGCTGTTCAACAACGACACCGACGGCGCGGACACGCTGGGGCAGAGCAGCATCGAATGGATTCGCCTCGACGAGGCCGCGCACACCGCCACGTTGGTGCGCAACCAAACCCATCCCGGCGGGGTGCAGACCTTCGCGATGGGCAACGCCCAGCCCCTGCCCAACGGCAACACCTTTGGCGGCTGGGGCACCGGGCAACACATCAGCGAGTTCGGCCCGTCGGGTGAGCTGGTGTACGACGCGCAAACCCCGCAGGCGCCACCTATCGCGCGTTTTTGCAGGAGTGGCGTGCGGAACCGACCGAGCCGCCGCAGGTCAGCATCGCGACCGGCGATCGGCCGACGGTCACCGCCGTCTGGAACGGGGCGACCCAGGTCCGGCAGTGGCGGGTGTTGGCCGGTGACTCCGCGACCGCGCTACACCCGGTGGCCACCGCGGAGTGGGCCGGGCTGGCGACGACGATCCCGGTGTCCCCGGCGGCCTGGTTTCAGGTGCAGGCCCTGGACAGGTCGGGGTCGGTGATCGCGACGAGCGAGCCCACCCGGCGTTGACGCGCGAGCAGCGTTGACGCGCGAGCAGACGCAAAAGCCCCCATTTCCAGCCGAAATTGGGGGCTTTTGCGTCTGCTCGCGCCGGGAGATTCAGCGCCGGAACAGCTTGTTGCCCAGCCACACCACCGGGTCGTACTTGCGGTCGACGACCCGCTCCTTCATCGGGATGATCGCGTTGTCGGTGATCTTGATGTGTTCCGGGCAGACCTCGGTGCAGCACTTGGTGATGTTGCACAGCCCCAGGCCGGCCTCGTCCTGGGCGAGGTCGCGCCGGTCGGCCTCGTCCAGCGGATGCATCTCCAACTCGGCGATGCGGATGAAGAACCGGGGCCCGGCGAAGGCCTCCTTGTTCTCCTCGTGATCGCGGATCACGTGGCAGACGTTTTGGCACAGGAAGCATTCGATGCACTTGCGGAACTCCTGGGAGCGTTCCACGTCGCGCTGGGCCATCCGGTACTCGCCGGGCTGCAGATCCTTCGGCGGCGTGAACGACGGGATCTCGCGCGCCTTCTGGTAGTTGAACGACACGTCGGTGACCAGATCCCGCACCACCGGGAACGTCCGCAGCGGGGTCACGGTGACGACCTCGTCCTCGGCGAACGTCGACATGCGGGTCATGCACATCAGCTTCGGCATGCCGTTGACCTCCGCCGAGCACGACCCGCACTTGCCGGCTTTGCAGTTCCACCGCACCGCCAGGTCGGGGGTCTGCGTCTGCTGCAGGCGGTGAATGATGTCGAGCACCACCTCGCCCTCGTTGACCTCGACGGTGAAGTCCTCCAGCGCGCCGCCGTCGTCGTCACCGCGCCACACCCGCAGGTGCGCGTCATATGTCATTGGCGCCACTCCTCCTCATCGCCACGCTGTGCATCGTCGTTGGCGCGTGTCATCAGCTTCTCCGTCCGGGGTGTTCGGCCAGCTCGTCGTCGGTGAAGTACTTCTCCAGCTCGCCGATCTCGAAAAGCTCCAGCAGGTCTTCGCGCATCGGGATTTGCGGCTCGGCGGTGACGGTGACGTTGGGCACCACCGGGTCGTCGGCCTCGCTGCGGCAGACCAGCAGGGTTTTGCGCCAGGTGGCGTCCATTGCCGGATGGTCGTCGCGGGTGTGCCCGCCGCGGCTTTCGGTGCGGGCCAGCGCGGCCTTGGCCACGCATTCGCTGACCAGCAGCATGTTGCGCAGGTCGACCGCCAAATGCCAGCCGGGGTTGAACTGCCGGTGGCCTTCCACGGCGACGTTGGCGAACCGGGCCTTGAGCTCGTCCAGCTTGACCAGGGCCTGCTCGACCTCGTCGGCCTTGCGGATGATGCCGACCAGGTCGTTCATCGCCTGCTGCAGGTCGGTGTGCAGGGTGTAGGGGTTTTCCGGTGTGCCGTCACCGTCGGGCCCGTTGAACGGCGCCAACGCCAGTTTGGCGGCGGCGTCGACGGACTCGGCCGAGACCGCCGGCCGGCTATCCAGGGCCCGCACGTAGTCGGCGGCGCCCAGCCCGGCGCGGCGGCCGAACACCAGCAGATCCGACAGCGAGTTGCCGCCCAACCGGTTTGACCCGTGCATGCCGCCCGAGCACTCGCCGGCGGCGAACAGCCCGGGGGTGGTGGCCGCGCCGCTGTCCGGGTCGACCTCGATGCCGCCCATCACGTAGTGGCAGGTCGGCCCGACCTCCATCGGTTCGGCGGTGATGTCGACCTCGGCCAGCTCCATGAACTGGTGATACATCGACGGCAGCCGGCGTTTGATCTCGTCGGTGGGCAGCCGGGACGCGATGTCGAGGTACACCCCGCCGTGCGGGCTGCCGCGGCCCGCCTTGACCTCGGAGTTGATCGCCCGGGCCACCTCGTCGCGGGGCAGCAGGTCGGGGGTGCGTCGGGCCGAGTCGTTGTCCTTGAGCCACTGGTCGGCTTCTTGTTCGGTTTCGGCGTATTGGCCTTTGAACACCGGCGGGATGTAGTCGAACATGAACCGGGTGCCCTCGGAGTTCTTCAGCACGCCGCCGTCGCCGCGCACCCCCTCGGTGACCAGGATGCCCTTGACGCTGGGCGGCCACACCATCCCGGTCGGATGGAACTGGATGAACTCCATGTTGATCAGCGTCGCCCCGGCCCGCAGCGCCAGCGCGTGCCCGTCGCCGGTGTACTCCCAGGAGTTCGAGGTCACCTTGAACGATTTGCCGATGCCGCCGGTGGCCAGCACCACCGCGGGGGCTTCGAACAGCACGAACCGGCCGGATTCGCGCCAGTAGCCGAACGCGCCGGCGATCCGGCCGTCGTCTTTGAGCAGTTCGGTGATGGTGCACTCGGCGAACACCTTGATCCGGGCTTCGTAGTCGCCGTGCTCGGCGTAATCCTCCTGCTGCAGCGAGACGATCTTCTGCTGCATGGTGCGGATCAGCTCCAGCCCGGTGCGGTCACCCACGTGGGCCAGCCGCGGGTAGGTGTGGCCGCCGAAGTTGCGCTGGCTGATCCGGCCGTCCTTGGTCCGGTCGAACAGCGCGCCGTAGGTTTCCAGTTCCCACACCCGATCCGGGGCTTCGCGGGCGTGCAGTTCGGCCATCCGCCAGTTGTTGAGGAACTTGCCGCCGCGCATGGTGTCGCAGAAATGGGTCTGCCAATTGTCTTTGGGGTTGGCGTTGCCCATCGACGCCGCGCAGCCGCCCTCGGCCATCACCGTGTGGGCCTTGCCGAACAGTGATTTGCAGACCACGGCCACGCTCAGGCCGCGTTCCCGGGCCTCAATGACCGCGCGCAACCCCGCGCCGCCGGCACCGATCACGACCACGTCGTAGGAGTGCCGTTCGACCTCAACCATGAAACCTCGCTTGTTGTGTGCTTGTGTTCGGAATCGCCTGTTAGTTAATGAATCTCAGGTCAGAAATGGTGCCGCTGGCGACCAGCGCGATGTAGAAGTCGGTGAACGCCAAGGTGGCCAGGGTGGTCCAGGCGAACTGCATGTGCCGGGTGTTGAGCTGGCTGACCTGCGTCCAAATCCAGTACCGGATGGGGTGTTTGGAGAAATGCTTGAGCCGGCCGCCGGTGGCGTGCCGGCACGAGTGGCAGCCGCCGGTGTAGGCCCACAGCAGCAACACGTTGACCACCAGGATGACGTTGCCCAACCCGAAGCCGAAGCCCTTCGGGGAGTGGAAGGCCACGATCGCGTCGTAGGTGTTGAGCAGCGCGAGCAGCGACGCGACGTAGAAGAAGTAGCGGTGGCTGTTCTGGATGATCAGCGGCAGCCGGGTTTCCCCGGTGTACCCGGCGCGCGGCTCGGGCACCGCGCAGCCCGCCGGGGACAGCCACACCGACCGGTAGTAGGCCTTGCGGTAGTAGTAGCAGGTGAGCCGGAATGCCAGCAGAAACGGTAACACCAGCATTCCCAATGGAATCCAGCGCGGGAATTCCGGTAACCACACGCCCAGGTGGCTGGAGCCCTCGACGCAGGACGCGCTGATGCACGGTGAGTAGAACGGCGTCAGGTAGTGGTACTCGGGCACCCAGTACGCGCTGCCCCAAAACGCCCGGATGGTCGCGTAGATGATGAACGCCGCCAGGCCGATGTCGGTCCACATCGGTGCCGACCACCACCGGTCGGCGCGCAACGTGCGTTGGGAGATCTGCGCGCGGGTGGCGGAGAAGACGCCGGACGCAGGACGGTTCGCGGTGGGTGCGCTCATCTGGTGTGATCCTCTACGTGGTTCATCGTGGGTGCCCCGTGACGAGCACCCGGTATCGCGGGGTCTGTCAGGATCTGCCCTGGCCGCCGACGCCCTCGTCGTCGACGTCACGCCAGAACTCGGTGTCGTATTCGGTGTCAGGAATCGGAATCTTCTCGGCGGTGTGTTGGGTGGCCCAACGCTCGAGGTCCAACTCGTTGGCGTCGATATCGAGCAGTTCGACGTCGCTGAGGATGCGCTCGGCGTCCAACACGATGCGACGCATCCCGGGGACTTCGCCGTACCGGGATTTCAGCGACATCACGCACCGGCGCAGGCCACCAATCAGGTCGTGGAGTTCGGCGATTTCGGCGGTGCTGGACAACGGACCTCCTTGGGCTGAAGGTGTCAGGGATCACACTACGACACTCGATGCTAGCCACATCACGAACCCGACGTGAGACAGATCACGTCTGGGACTTTCCGGCAAGGGGGCGATGAGAAAGGTGACCGAGATGGCCAGTCAGGACGAGCTTGGGAAGCGGGCGACCGCACTGTTGGCGCTGCATCAACCCGGCAATCCGGTGATCTTGCCGACGGTGTGGGATGCCTGGTCGGCGCAGCTGGCCGTCGACGCCGGGTTCGCGGCGCTGACGGTGGGCAGCCACCCGGTCGCGAATTCGCTCGGCAAATCCGACAACGAGGGGATGACGTTCGAGGATCTGCTCGGTCGGGTCGGCCAGATCACCGCGGCGGTGCCGGTGCCGGTGTCGGTCGACATCGAATCGGGCTACGGCCAGCCGGCGTCCCGGCTCATCGAGGGCCTGCTCGGCGTCGGCGCGGTGGGGCTGAACATCGAAGACACCGTGCACAGCGAGGGCAAGCGGTTGCGGTCACCGGGTGAACACGCCGAGTTGGTCGGCGCGCTGCGCGCGGCCGCCGACGCGGCCGGGGTGCACGTGGTGGTCAACGCCCGCACTGACCTGTTTCTGCGCAAGGACGGTGACGACTCCGACCGGGTGGACCGCGCTATCGCCCGGCTGACCGAAGCCGCGCAGGCCGGCGCCGACGTGCTGTACCCGGTGGGACGCCACGACCCGGATACGTTGCGCCGGTTGGCCGCCGAACTGCCGCTACCGGTCAACGCGATCGCGGTGCCCGACCAGGACGATCCGGCCGCGTTCGGTCCGCTCGGGGTGGGCCGGGTCAGCTTCGGCCCGTTTTTTCAGGCCGCGCTCGCCGGCCCGGCCAAGGACCTGCTGGCCCGCTGGGTTTGATCCGAACATGACGCCGAGTGTGCGGTTCATACGCGACACGCCGGGCAGGGCGTATGAAACCGCACACTCGCGGGAGTGGGAGTGGGAGCGGGCGCTACTTGGTGATCGCGATCCGCTGCGCCTGGGTGCCGGCGTAGACGCCGGCCACCCGCACGGTCAGCACCCCGGCGTCGTAGGACGCCGTGATCGCGTCGCCGGTCACGTGCGCGGGCACCGCGAACGACCGGCGGAACGACCCGTAGCGGACCTCGCGCAGGGTGCGGCCGTGTTCCTCGCTGGCGTGCTCGTCGCGCCGCTCACCGTGGATGACCAAGCGCCCACCGTCGAGTTCGACGGTGACGTCGTTGTCGACGTCCACGCCCGGCAGCTCCAGCCGGACGACGGCGTCGTCGCCGTCCTTGGTGATCTCGGCGGCCGGCTGGAAGCCGCTCGCGACCGGCTTGAACCAGTCGGCGGCCGCGGCCGGGCCGAAGAAGTCGCGCACCCACCGGTCGGTGTTCCAGGCCGGGCGTGACCACAGTGTCAGATTGCTCATCGGTGTCTCCTCGTTGTCGATGGCGGCCGACCCGGATGCCGGCCCGCTATCCGTACAAACATGAGTCGACCACGCTTAAGTTCCGGTGTTCGCTGTGAGCAAACCCACAGGCGAAACGTGAGCACTCACACAGTCGCTCACAGCAGGTCGGCGCGGGTGTGAACACACCGTCATGGGCCCGTCACATAAGGCGACATTTCCGCAATATCGGGTCCCTAACCTCGTCTCATGCCTGCTGTTGAGGAACCGCGCGACATCGTCGTGGTCGGCCACGGCATGGTGGGCCACCGCCTCGTCGAGGCGCTGCGCGCCCGCGACACCGACGGTTGCTGGCGGGTCACCGTGCTGGCCGAGGAGACCAACGCCGCCTACGACCGGGTGGGCCTGACCGCCTACACCGAGGCGTGGGATCGCGACCAGCTGGCGCTCCCGGGCAACGACTACGCCGGGGACGAGCACGTGCGGTTGCTGCTCAACACCCGGGTCACCGACATCGACCGCGCCGCCAAATCGGTGCGGACCGCCGACGGCCAGCGCTACGACTACGACAAGCTGGTGATCGCGACCGGCTCCTACGCCTTCGTCCCGCCGGTGCCCGGCCACGACCTGCCCGGCTGCCACGTCTACCGCACCCTCGATGACCTGGACGGCATCCGCGCCGACGTGCAGCGCACGTTGGCCGCCGGCCACACCAGCACCGGGGTGGTCATCGGCGGTGGACTGCTGGGGCTGGAGGCCGCCAACGCGCTGCGCGGGTTCGGGCTGACCGCCCACGTGGTCGAGATGGCGCCACGGCTGATGGCCCAGCAACTCGACGAGGCCGGCGGTGCGCTGCTGGGACGCATGATCGGTGAGCTGGGGATCGCCGTGCACGTCGGGGTCGGCACCGAGTCGATCCAAACCGTCGCCCACTCGGACGGGACGCAGTCGCTGCGGGTCTTGCTGTCCGACGGTCAGCTCATCGACACCGGCCTGGTGATCTTCGCCGCCGGGGTGCGGCCCCGCGACGAACTGGCCGCGGCGGCGGGCCTGGCGATCGCCGACCGGGGCGGGGTGCTCACCGACCTGTCCTGTGTGACCAGCGATCCCGACGTGTACGCGGTGGGGGAAGTCGCCGCCATCGAGGGGCGCTGCTACGGCCTGGTCGGGCCGGGCTACACCAGCGCCGAGGTGGTGGTGGACCGGCTGCTGGCCGGCGTCGCCGAGTTCCCCGAAGCCGACCTGTCCACCAAGCTCAAGCTGCTGGGTGTCGACGTCGCCAGCTTCGGCGACGCCATGGGCACCACCAAGGACTGCCTGCAGGTCGTCGTCAACGACGCGGTGAATCAGACCTACGCCAAGCTGGTGCTGTCCGACGACGCCAAGACGCTGCTGGGCGGCATCCTGGTCGGCGACGCCTCCTCCTACGGGGTGCTGCGCCCGATGGTCGGCTCGCAGCTGCCCGGCGATCCGCTGGCGTTGATCTCGCCGGCTCAATCCGACGGTGGCGGCTCGGCGTTGGGTGTGGGCGCGCTGCCGGACTCCGCACAGATCTGCTCGTGTAACAACGTCACCAAGGGTGACCTCAAGTGTGCGATCGCCGACGGCTGCGCCGATGTGGCGGACCTGAAAACCTGCACCGGCGCCGGCACCTCCTGCGGATCGTGTGTGCCGCTGCTCAAGCAACTGCTGGAGGCCGAGGGCGTCGAGCAATCCAAGGCGTTGTGTGAGCACTTCAGCCAGTCCCGCGCCGAGTTGTTCGAGATCATCTCGGCCACCTCGATCCGCACCTTCTCCGGGCTGATCGAGAAGTTCGGCACCGGAATGGGTTGCGACATCTGTAAACCCACCGTTGCCTCGATCCTGGCCTCGACCAGCTCGGACCACATCCTCGACGGTGAGCAGGCCTCGCTGCAGGACTCCAACGACCATTTCCTGGCCAACATCCAGCGCAACGGCAGCTACTCGGTGGTGCCGCGGGTTCCGGGCGGCGACATCAAACCCGAACACCTGATCCTGATCGGCCAGATCGCCCAGGAATTCGGGCTTTACACCAAGATCACCGGCGGTCAGCGCATCGACATGTTCGGCGCCCGGGTGGACCAGCTGCCGGAGATCTGGAGGCGCCTGGTCGACGCCGGCATGGAATCCGGTCAGGCCTACGGGAAGTCGCTGCGCACCGTGAAAAGCTGTGTCGGCACCGACTGGTGCCGGTACGGCCAGCAGGACTCGGTGCAGATGGCCATCGACCTGGAGCTGCGCTACCGGGGCCTGCGCGCACCGCACAAGATCAAGATGGGCGTGTCGGGCTGCGCCCGGGAATGCGCGGAAGCCCGCGGTAAGGACGTCGGCGTCATCGCCACCGAAACCGGTTGGAACCTTTACGTGTGCGGCAACGGCGGCATGACCCCCAAGCACGCGCAGTTGCTGGCCAGCGATCTGGACGACGAGACCCTGGTCCGCTACATCGACCGGTTCCTGATGTTCTACATCCGCACCGCCGACCGGTTGCAGCGCACCGCGCCGTGGCTGGAGTCGCTGGACGGCGGACTCGACCACCTGCGTGAGGTCGTCTGCGAGGACTCGCTCGGGTTGGCCGAGGAATTCGAAGCGGCGATGGCCCGCCACGTCGAGGGCTACGAGTGCGAATGGAAAGGCGTGCTGGAGGATCCGGACAAGCTGTCCCGGTTCGTGTCCTTCGTCAACGCTCCCGGTGCGCCCGACCCCACCGTGACGTTCGTCGAGCAGAACGGGCGGAAGGTGCCGGCCCCGGTGGCCATAGGCATGCCGCGCGTGCGGTCGTGGTCCGAGGACGACAACCAGGAGGCCTCATGACCGCGCCGACGACGATGCAGAGCGAAGCGATGAGGAGGAGTGGCGCTGATGACACTGCTGGATGACAGAAGTGAACTATTGAGCTGCGGCGACCAGGCGTGGACCGCGGCGTGTGCCTACGACTACCTGATTCCTGGCCGCGGAGTCGGCGTGCTGCTCGACGACGGCTCGCAGGCGGCGTTGTTCCGCCTCGACGACGGATCGCTGTACGCGCTGGGCAACATTGACCCGTTCTCCGGTGCGGCGGTGCTGTCGCGCGGCATCGTCGGCGACCGGGCCGGCCGGCCGGCTGTGCAGTCTCCGATCAAGAAGCAGGCGTTCGCCTTCGACGACGGTAGCTGTCTCGACGACCCGACCGTCGCGGTGCCGGTGTATCCGACCCGGATCAAGGACGGCTACGTCCAGGTCGGCCGCGCCGCGTAGCGAGCGCTACCTGCGCGAGCGTGCGTGTCCCCGGCCGACACGCCGAGTGAATTTCCGGGTTTGCGCACGCTCGCGGGCTCACGGCGCCGCGCGGTTACCGCGCTAGCAGTGTCGCAGGCAGCTGCGCCTGCCGGAACCGGTCGGCGATCAGCCGGGTCACCCCGGGGTGCGTGCCCACGCGGGCCGCTGACCACGTCGGCGCCGCTGTGCCGCAGCCGATCCTGGAACAGTCCCTCACACAGCCAGATGAGGACGCCACCCGCAGCACGACCGCGCAGCCCGGCGCC
>PPEA01000530.1 GCA_002967005.1 Mycobacterium talmoniae | reverse complement strand
GGATCCGAGGTGCCCGCCGCCGCGAGGATCACCGAATCGCCGGGGCGCCACCCGGATTCGGTCAGCCGTTGGGCGACGACGCGCGTGATCTGCCGGCTCGGGCCCAGCGCGGGCGCGACGGTGACGTCGGGATGCCCGCTCCCGCGATGTGGGCGGGTAGATCGGTGCGGACATGGTAGCCGCGGGACAGGAAGGCCGGCACCACGACCGCGGGCTGGTCGGCGACCGCCGGTGCGGCCAACACCTCCGTCGGGGTGGGACCCAGCACGTCGACGAACGCGACCTGCACGACGCGGTCCAGCAGCTCGCCGACCCGCTGCGCGAGGTCACCGACCATCGCGACACCCCCCGGTTTGCGGGTGCCGTGCGCTACCAGGATGAGGTTCACGCCACCCCCGAACGTTCGTCGACCGCCAGCCGGTAGCCGCGTTTGACCACGGTGGCGACAATGCTCTTGTCGCCCAACGCGGTCCGCAGCCGCAGCACCGCGGTCTCCACGGCGTGGGTGTCGGAGCCGTTGCCCGGCAACGCACGCAGCAGGGTGTCGCGGTCGACGACCGTGCCGGGCTGGCGCGCCAATGCCTGCAGGGTGGCCATCCCGGTCCGCGACAGCGACTTGACCTCGTCGTCGACCAGCACACAGGTGCTGCGGATCTCGATGCGGTGCCCGGCGGCGTGCACGGTATGGGTGCGCGTCGCCGGCAGTTCCTCGGCGATGTGACGCGCCAACGCCCCCAACCGCATTCGCTGCGGCGACGACGTCGGGATGCCCAGGCGGGTCAGCGGGCCGGCGGTCACCGGACCCACACACATCGCGTACACCTCCGACCGCAGCGCGGCCAGCAACTCGTCGGTGATGCCCAAGTCGGTTGCGCGCCGCAGCGTCGCCACCACCGCCGGCGCCGAGGTGAAAGCGACCGCGTCGAATTGGCGTTGGGCGATCTGGGTGATGAGCTGATCGAACTCGCCTCCCGGCGGCGCCGCTTGCCAGCGGTACACCCGGATCGGCACCACATCGGCGCCCGCGGCCCGCAGTTCGTCGAGAAACTCCGGGATCGGATCCCAGTCGTCGTCGGCGACCCCGTGCAGTTGGACCGCGACCCGCAGCCCGGCCACACCGGACTTCAGCAGGTAATCCAGTACCTCGCGGGATGATTCGGACGCCGGGGACCACTCTTCGGGCAAGCCGACCGCGCGTAGCGCACCGGTTGCCTTCGGTCCGCGGGCCACGATCCGGGCACCCGACAACGCGGTGATCAGATCATTGGCCAGTGCCCAACCATCGGCGGCCGCGATCCAACCGCGGAATCCGATGGCGGTGGTCGCGATCAGGATGTCCGGCGGCTGGGCGATCAACGCCTCGGTGTGCTGATGCAACTCGTCGTCGTCGGGCAGGTTGATCATGGTGATGGCCGGCGCGGCGCAGACCGTGGCGCCGTGGCGGCGCAACAGCGCGCACAGTTCACCGGCCCGGCGCGCGGCGGTGACCGCGACCCGGTAGCCGGTGAGCGACTCCCGGTCTGGTTGCGTCATATGAATTGTTTATTCCTGGCAGATTTCCACGGCGTTACCGGACAATTGCCGAAGCGTTGCCCTATGCTGCGACGCCCGTCACAGGCGGGCGGGTGCCGAGGTATGTTCCGAGCCGGGCACCGCCGGAGCCGAACTCGGCCGCCGGACGTAGCGACGCCAGGTGAGCACCGAGGCCACCACGTAGGCGGCCAGGAAGATCCAATACGCCGACGTCTCCGAGCCGGTGCTCGCGTAGGACTGCCGCAACGTCAGATTGATCCCGACGCCGCCGAGTGCACCGACCGTCGCGGCGAACCCGATCAGTGCCCCCGCGTGGGTGCGCGCCCAGTGTCGGCGTTCGGTCTCGTCGACGTCCAGCGAACGGCTGCGCGCCTCGAAAACCGATGGGATGAGCTTGAACACCGAGCCGTTGCCGACGCCGGCCAGGATGAACAACACGATGAAGCCGACCACATAGCCCGCCAGGGTCAGCGCGTGCGCCGGACCGTTGGCGTGGTTGGGGCCGTGCGCGTAGTCGTCGTGGGTGCTCAACGCGACCAGCAGACCGGCCGCCAGGATCATGCCGGCGAAGACCGCCAGGGTGACCCGACCGCCGCCGATCCGGTCGGACACCTTGCCGCCCACCACCCGTGACAGCGAGCCCAGCAGCGGGCCCAGGAAGGCGATCTGCAGCGTGTGCAGCGATGCTTCCCCGGGGCTTTGACCCATGCTCTCGAAGTTGACGTGCAGCACCTGACCGAACGCGAACGCGAAACCGATCCACGAGCCGAACGCGCAGGTGTACAGCAGGGTGATCACCCAGGTGTCGGGGATCGACAGGATCGACCGGATGTGGCCCACCTCGATGCTGTGGTCGAGGTTGTCCATCAACAGCGCCGCCGCGATCGCGACGACCGTCAGCAACACCAAATAGACCGCGCACACCCAGTACGGTTGCCGGTTGCCGGCGACCGCGAGCACCACCAGACCGACCACCTGAATGCCCGCCACCCCGATGTTGCCGAAGCCGGCGTTGACGCCGAGCGCCCAGCCTTTGAGCCGCTGGGGGTAAAAGGCGTTGACGTTGGCCAGCGATGCGGCGTAGTTGCCGCCGCCCAATCCGGTGAGGGCCGCGCACACCACATACGGCCACAACGGCAGACCGGGTTTGGCCAGCAGCACGATGGTGCCGACGGTAGGGATCAGCAGCACCAGCGCGGAGAACACCGTCCAGTTGCGGCCGCCGAATTTCGCAATCCCCAACGTGTAGGGGATACGCACGCAGCCCCCGACGAACGTAGCGGTCGCGCCCAACAGCAACTTGTCACCCGCGGTGAAGCCGAAAATCGGCTCGGGCATGAACAGCGCCATCACCGACCACAGCGACCAGATCGAGAATGCCACGTGGTCGCCCGCGACCGTGCAGATCAGGTTGCGCCGCGCGACGTTCTTGTTGCCGGCTTCCCACGCCGCGGTGTCCTCGGCGTCCCAGTCCATGATTCGATGCGAGCGGGCCATCGTTCTCCTCGTGATCGGTCCTCGGTCACGCGGGGAATCCGTGTTCGCCGAAACGTCTCCCACAGCGACCCGCGCGAACCTATCCTGGCTAGCTGGGAGGTCGCAGTGTGAAACCTGGGAGTTCGGGTGTCGCGCTCACAGGTATGTGGTCCACCTCACAGCGTCCGGGCGCCGAGGACACGCGCGAAAGCGGTCCCCTGCTGGCCGGATGCTATTTGGCTCCGCCGTCGCTGGGGGTCAACTGTTGGGGGCAGTAAAACTTGGCCGACAGCGCGGCGAATTCGGCCGCACCGTCGGTAGTGATGGCGGGATTGGTGGTCTTGAGGTCCTTGAGGACCTGCAGGCCGGATTCGCCCTTGCCGATGAGCCCGCACACGGTTTGGGCGGCCGAGATGACTTGGTTGGGGTCGTTGTAGCTGATCCCCGCCGCGCGCAGCGAGGCCAGGAAGCTGGCGTCGGCGGCTCCGCCGTCGACACCCGGGTCTGCGTGTGCCGGTGCGGCCACCGCGATCAGCGTAGCCGCGGCGAAGGGAGCAAATAGCGTCCGCATGAGTTCCTCATTTCGATGGTTACCGTCAGGTGATCGGGCCGTGGCTAACCCAACTGGGAATGCGGAGCCAATGGTGCGGTCTTGGGGCCGCGCTTCAAGTGCACCGCGTGGTTGCCGGGTTTCTTCGCCAGCTCGGCGAGCAGGTCATCGAGGCCCGCTTCGTCGACTTGCCAGTGCTGCACGGTGTCCGGCCGCTGCTGTAGCTGGGCGATGACCCGATCGAGTTTGACCGGGCCCTTGCCCTCCTCCTTGTCCGAGACGGTGCGGCTCAGGACGCGGGCTCCACTGGCGACACGCGGCGCGGAACCGCCCAACGCCCCCCCGGACAGGCTGCCCAACGTCGCCGGATTGAGTAGGCCACTGGGGATGTCGAAGGCCGGGGCGGCCATTGCACTGGCGGACGGCAACACGTTGGCGGCCAGCCGGACCGCCGGGGTGGCGGCTGCCCAGGCCGGTGGGACCGAAAGCCGGCCCACCGTGGACGCTTCAGCCACACCTGCCGACACGGCCCGGACCGCGCTGGGGGCCGTCGCTGGTTGCAGGCCAAGGCCCGCTCCTAGCGCCGATTTCGGGATGTCCGGGGCGACCGGCGGCTGGAAGAACGTCTTGAACTGCACCATGCCCAAGTTGGGTACGCTCATCGAATCGTTCGCCAATGTGCTGAACTTGGTGACCGACGCCAGCGTGGAAAACCCGCTCGAATACATCGACCCCGCCGACGAATTCCCCGTCAACCCGTTTAGCAGGTTGCCCATCTGTGTGTTGTAGTTGGTGGTGGCCGTGGCCAGGTCCTGCAGGAGCTGCGGAATCTTGCCCAGGACCGACTGGGTGCTGGTGGCGGCGGAGGCACCGCTGCCCTGGCTGACGGCGGCCGCCTGGCTGGCCAGCCCGGATCCGCTGGTGGTCTGCGGCGGCTGGCTGAACGGCGTCACCTGGGTCGCGGTGGCCGACGAGGCGGCGGCGCTGTGCCCGGTGTCGCGGCTGTTCGCCGGCGCCAAGATCACCGTCGACGCCCAACTCGCCTGAAGCGATCGGGGGGACCGCCATGCCCGAGGAGACCGTGTCGGCCGTCTTGGAACGCGAGCACCGTGACATCGACGGTGCCATCGAGGTTTTCCTGGAGAAGCTGGATGCCGGCACCGTGCAGCCCGAACCGCTGACGGCGGCGCTGGCGGCGCTGCGCCGCCACATCTATATCGAAGAGGTGTTTGTGTTCCCGCCGGTGCGGGAGGCCGGCCTGGTGATGCCGATCTTCGTGATGCTGCGTGAGCACGGCGACCTGTGGCAGACGATGGACGCGCTGACCGATCTGCTCACCGTCGGATCCGACGCGGCGGGGCTGCGGGAGATCTGCCGTCGGCTGCTGACGCAACTCGATCAGCACAACGCCAAGGAAGAGCCGATCATCTACCCGCAGGCCGCCACCGCGTTGCCGGCCCACACCGCCGCCGAACTGCTCCGCTTCGTCGACACCGGGCGCACCCCGGACGGGTGGGTGTGTCAGCGGGCCGCAGGGCTGTCGCAGCCGTCTGATTGACACACCTGTCAGGACGTTCCTACGGTGCGAGTATGTCGCACGCCGCGGTGGGCCCCCGCATCCCCAAGTTGCCGCTGCCCGAGGCCAAAGCCGCCGCCGACGAAGCCGGCGTGCCCGACTACATGGCCGAGCTCAACATCTTTCAGGTGCTACTCAACCATCCGCTGTTGGCGCGGACCGTCAACGACCTGCTGGCCACCATGTTGTGGCACGGCGAATTGGACGCCCGGCTCCGCGAGCTGGTGATCATGCGGATCGGCTGGCTGACCGCCTGCGACTACGAGTGGACCCAGCACTGGCGGGTCGCCTCGGGTCTGGGAGTCTCCGCCGAGGACCTGGTCGGGGTGCGAGATTGGCCCAACCACAGCGCATTTGGCGCCACCGAACGCGCGGTGCTGGCCGCCACCGATGACGTGTTGCGCGACGGCGCGGTCAGCGCCGAGTCGTGGGTGGCCTGCCAGCTGGCGTTGGGCTCCGAGCCCGAACTGATCGAACTGGTGACCGCGATCGCGGCCTGGCGGATGATCGCGTCGATCCTGGCCAGCCTGGACGTCCCGCTGGAAGACGGGGTGGCCAGTTGGCCCCCCGACGGCCAGGCACCGTAATCGTCCCGCCGACGAGGCCGTTGATCCAACATCGGTAACGGTCGATCCCTGGGAAATCTGGCACGCGGTGGCGCGATGTCGTCAGGTTGATTTCAGAATCGCTTCCTATTGTCGGCAAGGGAGGTTCGGTCGATGAAATTCGCGCTGGCATGCGTGGGGAGTCGGGGTGATGTCGAGCCCTTCGCCGCGGTCGGCCGTGAGTTGCTGCGCCGGGGTCACGACGTTCGCATGGCGTTTCCGCCGAACACGCTTGGTTTTGTCGAGTCGGCGGGGCTTGCCGCGGTCGCTTACGGCCCGGACTGGCGGGCGGCGCAGGACCGTGACGTCGGGCAGATCCGGAACCCGGTGAGCGTGCTGGGGGAAATCATGGAACAGGTCAGCCAGGTCTGGCCGCAGTTGGGTACCACACTGACGGCGCTCGCGGACGGGGCCGACCTCCTCCTAACGGAGGTGAGCTCGCAAGGATTGGCCGCCAACGTCGCGGAGTATTACGGCATTCCGCTGGCCACGCTGCGTTTCTTCCCGGCGCCAGATGCGGAGCCTGACGACTGGCGCGTCGTCACCGAACTACAAGACGCCCAACGCCGCGCCCTGGGGCTGCCACCGGCAACGGAGCGCTCGGGGCAACAAGCCCTGGAGATCCAGCCTACGACGAGTTCTGGTTTCCCGCGCTGGCAGCCGCATGGGCCGAGCAGGGCAGGCGACGGCCCTTCGTCGGCGCGCTGACGCTGGAGTTGCCCACCGCTGCCGACGACGAAGTTTTGTCGTGGATTGCCGAGGCAACGCCGCCGATCTACTTCGGTTTTGGCAGCAGCGTGCGGGTCGCATCTCCCGCGGAGACGGTTGCGGTGATCAGCGCGGCCTGCGCACAGTTAGGTGTGCGGGCGTTGATTTGCTCTGGCGGGAGTGACTTTAGCCACGTCCCGCATTTCGACAACGTCAAAGTCGTGGACGCGGTGAATCACGCGCGGTGTTTCCGGCCTGTCGCGCGGTCGTCCACCATGGGGGTGCCGGCACCACGGCCGCGGGTATGCGAGCCGGAATTCCCGCATTGATCCAGTGGCTCTGGGTCGATCAGCCGATCTGGGCCGCCGCGGTCGAACACTTAGGGGTGGGATTGGGGCGGCACTTTACGGCCGTCACCGAGGAAACACTGGTCGCGGATCTGTCCTCGATCCTGGATCCCCAATTTGCCAGTCGGGCCCGCGAAGTCGCCGGCAAGGTGACGAAACCCGCCGAAAGCGTCGCCCGTGCCGCCGATCTGCTGGAAGACGCAGCGCGGTCAGCTCACGCTTAACGGTTCTGCCATGTCCCGAAACCCGCTAGCGTCACAGCCATGCGAACCAAGGTTGCCGAACTGCTGGGCGTCGAGTTCCCGATCTGCGCGTTCAGCCACTGCCGCGACGTGGTGGCCGCGGTGTCCAACGCGGGCGGGTTCGGCGTCCTGGGCGCCGTCGCGCACACCCCCGAACGGCTGGACGCCGAGCTGACCTGGATCGAGGAGCAGACCCACGGCCGCCCGTACGGGGTGGATCTGCTGCTGCCGCCCAAATACGTCGGCGCCGACCGGGGCGGGATCGACAACACGCAGGTGGCCGCGCTGCTGCCCGCCGAACACCGCGCCTTCCTCGACGACCTGCTCACCCGCTACGGGATTGCGGCACCCGAACCCGCCGACGGGCTGCCGGCCGGGCCCGGGGCTCAACATCTCACCCAAGGGGTATCAGCCGCTGCTGGACGTGGCGTTCGCGCACAACATCCGGCTGATCGCCAGCGCACTGGGGCCGCCGCCGCACGATCTGGTTGAGCGCGCCCACGCCCACGATGTCGTGGTGGCGGCGCTGGCCGGGACCACCGAGCATGCGATCCGGCACGCCGCCGCCGGGGGTCGACCTGATCGTGGCGCAAGGCACCGAGGCCGGCGGCCACACCGGCGAGGTCGCGACGATGGTGCTGGTCCCCGAAATCGTGGATGCGGTGGCGCCGGTGGCGGTGCTGGCCGCGGCGGCATCG
>PPEA01000053.1 GCA_002967005.1 Mycobacterium talmoniae | reverse complement strand
AGCGGCCCGCCGAGGCCGCGCAGGAATCCGCTGCCCACCGCGCGCACGGTGGCGCCGGTGGCGTCGACCAGCTTGTCGATGCCGTCGGTGTGGTCGAAATGCCGGTGGCTGATCAGCACCAGCGCCACCCGGCCGACCTCGGCGACCCGCGCGATGTGCTCGGCGTCGTCGGGGCCGGGATCGATGATCACCACCTCGTCGCTGCCCGGCCCGCGCAGCACCCAGGTGTTGGTGCCGTCCAGCGTCATCAACCCGGGGTTGTCGGCCAGCACCACCGAGGCGGTGGCGGTGACCGGCCGCAGCCGGCCGTAGGCGGGGTGGGACAGCGCCACCTACCGACCGCCCGCGACTTCCACGACCAATTCGACTCGACCGGCGCGTCCAGCGGCAGCTCGGCCACCCCCACCGCGGACCGCGCGTGCGCGCCGCTGTCGCCGAACACCTCGCCCAGCAGGTCCGACGCGCCGTTGATCACCCCCGGCTGGCCGTGGAATCCGGCGCCG
Organism: Mycobacterium talmoniae; assembly: GCA_002967005.1. GTDB lineage: Bacteria > Actinomycetota > Actinomycetes > Mycobacteriales > Mycobacteriaceae > Mycobacterium > Mycobacterium talmoniae. The sequence continues at coordinate 5,882 of PPEA01000053.1, read as the reverse complement.
ACGCCACGAACCCCGACCACCTTGACCACCCGGGTCACCGCGTCGATCCCCGACCAGCGCGTCGACCGCGGCCAACGCGTTGAGCGCACAGGTGCGCGCCAGCGCCGCGCCCTGCTCGGGGCTGATCTGGGCGCCGACCTTGCCGGTGCCGGCGAGTTTGCCGGCCTCCATCGGCAGCTGGCCGGAGGTGTAGACGAGGTTGCCGGTCCGCACCGCCGGAACGTAGGACGCCAGCGGCGTCACCACCGGCGGCAGCTCCAGGCCGAGCTCGGCCAGCCGGGCCGACGCGGTCATTTCGGGCGTTTGAGGTAGGCCACCAGTTGCTCACCGGTCGGGCCGGGCATCACCGTGACCAGCTCCCAGCCGTCCTCGCCCCACTGGTCGAGGATCTGCTTGGTCGCATGGGTCAGCAGGGGAACGGTCGCGTACTCCCACGTGGTCCGTTGGCTCATAACGTGAGCTTATCGGTAAGCCCGCGACGGCCTTGGCGCCCGGCAATGGTGCGCGCGGCGGAGCGCGCGAGGAGGAGCCGGGCAATACCGTTAGCATGCAGTGGTGGCACCCACACCGAGCGGCGACAGCGCTATTGGCTGGCCGTCGCGTTTGTCCAAGGCCCGCCTGCATTTCATCACCGGCAAAGGCGGTACCGGCAAGTCGACGGTCGCGGCCGCGCTGGCGCTGGCGCTGGCCGCCGGCGGCCGCAAGGTCCTGTTGGTGGAAGTCGAAGGGCGCCAAGGCATTGCGCAGCTCTTCGACGTCCCCCCGTTGCCGTATCAGGAGCTGAAGATCGCCACCGCCGACGGCGGCGGCCAGGTCAACGCGCTGGCGATCGATATCGAGGCGGCGTTCCTGGAATACCTCGACATGTTCTACAACCTGGGCATCGCCGGGCGCGCGATGCGCCGGATCGGGGCCATCGAGTTCGCCACCACGATCGCCCCGGGCCTGCGCGACGTGCTGCTGACCGGCAAGATCAAGGAAGCCGTCATCCGCCTGGACAAGGGCGCCAAGAACAAAAAGCCGGTGTATGACGCGGTGGTCGTCGATGCGCCGCCCACCGGCCGCATCGCGCGCTTCCTGGACGTCACCAAGGCGGTGTCCGAGCTGGCCAAGGGCGGCCCGGTGCACTCCCAGGCCGACGGCGTGGTCAAGCTGCTGCACTCCGATCAGACCGCGGTGCACCTGGTGACGCTGCTGGAGGCGCTGCCGATGCAGGAGACCATGGAGGCGATCGACGAGCTCAACGAGCTGCAGTTGCCGATCGGCAGCGTCATCGTCAACCGCAACATCCCGGCCTATCTGGCCGCCGACGACCTGGCGAAGGCCGCCGAGGGGGTGGTCGACGCCGACGCGGTGCGGGCCGGGCTCACCGCGGCCGGGATCACGTTGACCGACAGCGACTTCGCCGGCCTGCTGACCGAGACGATCCAGCACGCCACCCGGATCACCGCCCGCGCCGAGACCGCCGAGCAGCTGGAGCAGCTGCACGTGCCGCGGTTGGAGCTGCCCATGATCGCCGACGGCGTCGACCTCGGCAGCCTTTATGAGCTCTCCGAAATACTTGCCCAGCAGGGGGTTCGATGAGTCACAACCCGACCAGCAAGCCACCGGCCCTGGACATCGGCGCGATCCTGTCCGACACCAGCAACCGGGTGGTGGTGTGCTGCGGCGCCGGCGGGGTGGGCAAGACCACCACGGCCGCGTCGATGGCGCTGCGGGCCGCCGAATACGGCCGCACGGTGGTGGTGCTCACCATCGACCCGGCAAAGCGGCTGGCGCAGGCGTTGGGCATCAACGACCTTGGCAACACCCCGCAACGGGTGCCGCTGCCCGACGAGGTGCCCGGCGAGCTGTACGCGATGATGCTCGACATGCGCCGCACCTTCGACGAGATGGTGATGCAATACTCCGGACCCGAACGCGCACAAGCGATTCTGGACAATCAGTTCTATCAGACGGTGGCCACCTCACTCGCCGGTACGCAGGAGTACATGGCCATGGAGAAGCTGGGTCAACTACTGGGCGAAGACCGGTGGGACCTGGTGGTGGTGGACACCCCGCCGTCCCGCAACGCGCTGGACTTCCTGGACGCGCCCAAGCGGCTGGGCAGCTTCATGGACAGCCGGCTGTGGAAGCTGCTGCTGGGTCCCGGGCGCGGCATCGGGCGGCTGGTGACCGGCGCGGTGGGGTTGGCGATGAAGGCGCTGTCGACCGTGCTGGGATCCCAGATGCTGTCCGACGCCGCGGGTTTCGTGCAGTCGCTGGACGCCACCTTCGGCGGGTTCCGGGAAAAGGCGGACCGCACCTACGACCTGCTCAAGCGGCGCGGCACCCAGTTCGTCGTGGTGTCGGCGGCCGAGCCGGACGCGCTGCGCGAGGCGTCGTTCTTCGTCGACCGGCTGTCGCAGGAACGGATGCCGCTGGCCGGCTTGATCCTCAACCGCACCCACCCGCTGCTGTGCAATCTGCCGGTGGAGCGCGCCATCGACGGCATCGAGACCCTGCAGGGCGAGGCGGACACCGACGATGCCACGACGCTGACCGCCGCGGTGTTGCAGATTCACGCCAACCGCGGTTCGACCGCCAAGCGGGAGGTCCGGCTGCTGTCCCGGTTCACCGGGGCCAATCCCCACGTCGCGATCGTCGGGGTGCCCTCGCTGCCGTTCGACGTCTCCGATCTGGAGGCGCTGCGCGCGATCGCCGACCAGTTGACGTCGACCGCCGGCTGAGGACTCGACGCGCACCGACGCCCGCGAGGCGGCGTCGCGCGGACATTTCCGCGACGGGGTGGCTCTCGGTGCTAGAACCTCAGCAGAGTTAGCCAGCGCTGCGGTGCTTGCGCTGTACAGCGAAGAAGTCGGCCCACGAGACGACCTCGGGGTGCTGCTTGAGCAGGGCGCGACGCTGGCGTTCGGTCATCCCGCCCCACACCCCGAACTCGACGCGGTTATCCAGCGCGTCGGCGCCACACTCCAGGATCACCGGGCAGTGCCGGCAGATCACCGCGGCCTTGCGCTGGGCGGCGCCGCGGACAAACAGTTCATCGGGGTCAGTAGTTCGACACAGGGCCTTGGACACCCAGGCGATCCGGGTCTCGGCCTCGGCGCTCTGGACTGCAGTGCGAGTGGTTGCTGTGGTTGTCCTTCGCGCCATGGGCCGTGTAGCTGACACCAGCGATCCTTCCTCCTGGCCGCCGCACGGGCGGCTTCCCCTACTCCGGCGCAGACGCTGGATGCGATCTACGCCACATTGCGCAGGTCAGTGTTACCTGAGTCGCACTGTGTGTCTAAGTTAGGTGGTCAGCTCGCATTTGCGCAACAGTTTCAAAGCCCCTTTTTTGGGACGGGCGTCCCGTCCGATCATGATGGCGGCCCCGGGCAGCGGCGATCCGCCGTGAGCGGCGCGGTTATCTGGTAACGCCGCGGAAAATTTCGTCGACGCTCTGTTCGGGGTCATCTCTGGGGTGCCGCTGGTGGCGTCGCTACTGTGGTACCCATGTCGGAGCGCCCCCCGGCCGGACTCACGGTGATCAAGCTGGCCGGGTGCTGCCTGCTTGCCGGCGTCCTCGTCGCAGCTTTGCTCTTTCCGGCCGTCGGCGGGGTCGGGCTGATGTCCAACCGGGCCTCGGACGTGGTGGCCAACGGCTCGGCCCAACTGCTGCAGGGCGAGGTGCCCGCGGTGACCACGATGGTCGACGCCAAGGGCAACACGATCGCCTGGCTGTACTCGCAACGCCGCTTCGAGGTGCCCGGCGACAAAATCGCCAACACCATGAAGCTGGCAATCGTCTCGATCGAGGACAAACGGTTTGCCGAGCACAGCGGGGTGGACTGGAAAGGCACGCTGACCGGGCTGGCCGGGTACGCCTCCGGCGACGCCGACACCCGGGGCGGGTCGACGATCGAGCAGCAGTATGTGAAGAACTACCAGTTGTTGGTCACCGCGCAGACCGATGCCGAGAAACGGGCGGCCATCGAAACCACCCCGGCGCGCAAGCTGCGCGAGATCCGGATGGCGCTGACCCTGGACAAGACACTGAAAAAGCCGGAGATCCTGACCCGCTACCTGAACCTGGTCTCGTTCGGCAACAACGCGTTCGGCATCCAGGACGCCGCGCAGACCTATTTCGGGGTGGACGCCGCCGAGCTGAACTGGCAGCAGGCCGCGCTGTTGGCCGGGATGGTGCAGTCCACCAGCGCGCTCAACCCCTACACCAACCCCGAGGGCGCGCTGGCCCGGCGAAACGTGGTGCTCGACACCATGATCGAAAATCAGGCCGGGCCGGTCAACGAGTTGCAGGCCGCCAAAGCGGAGCCGCTGGGCATCCTGCCGCAGCCCAACGAGCTGCCCCGCGGCTGCATCGCGGCCGGCGACCGCGCCTTCTTCTGTGATTACGTGCAGGAATACTTGGCCCGGGCCGGGATCAGCAAGGAGCAGGTGGCCCGCGGCGGTTACCTGATCCGCACCACGTTGGATCCCGACGTGCAGATCCCGGTCAAAGCCGCCGTCGACCAATTCGCCAGCCCGACCCTGGAGGGCGTGGCCAGCGTGATGAGCGTGATCAAGCCGGGCAAGACCAGCCACCAGGTGCTGGCGATGGCCAGCAACCGCACCTACGGGCTGAACAGCGACCTCGGCGAAACCATGCGGCCGCAGCCGTTCTCGCTGGTCGGTGACGGCGCCGGGTCGGTGTTCAAGATCTTCACCACCGCGGCGGCCCTGGAAATGGGGATGGGCATCAACGCCCAACTCGAGGTCCCGCCCCGCTTCCAGGCCAAGGGCATGGGTAGCGGCGGCGCCAAGGGCTGCCCGAAAGAGACCTGGTGCGTGATCAACGCCGGCAACTACCGATCGCCGCTGAGCGTGACCGACGCGTTGGCCACCTCGCCCAACACCGCCTTCGCCAAACTGATTTCGCAGGTCGGGGTACCGCGCACGGTGGACATGGCGGTCAAACTGGGGCTGCGCTCCTACACCGACCCGGGCACCGCCCGCGACTACGACCCGGACAGCGACGAGAGCCTGGCCGACTTCGTCAAACGGCAGAACATCGGGTCGTTCACCCTGGGCCCGATCGAGGTGAACGCGCTGGAGCTGTCCAACGTGGCGGCCACGCTGGGCTCCGGTGGGGTGTGGTGCCCGCCCAGCCCGATCGACAAGCTGATCGACCGCAACGGCAACGAGGTTGCGGTGACCACCGAAACCTGTGATCAGGTGGTGCCGCAGGGGTTGGCGAACACGCTGGCCAACGCGCTCAGCAAGGACGCCCTGGGCGGCGGAACCGCGTCCGGCGCGGCCGGTTCGGCGGGCTGGGACCTGCCGGTGTCGGGTAAGACCGGCACCACCGAGGCGCATCGGTCCTCCAGCTTCGTCGGCTTCACCAGCCACTACGCGGCCGCCAACTACGTCTATGACGACTCCAGCACACCGACGGACCTGTGCTCGTTCCCGCTGCGGCACTGCGGTGACGGCGACCTGTTCGGCGGTAACGAACCGGCCCGCACCTGGTTCACCGCGATGAAGCCGATCGCCAACAGCTTCGGTGAGGTGAAACTGCCGCCGACCGATCCGCGGTACGTGGAGGGCGGCCCGAATTCGAAGGTGCCCAGCGTCACCGGCCTGGAGGTGGACCAGGCCCGGCAACGCCTGACCGAGGCCGGTTTCCAGGTCGCCGATCAGCCCAGCTGGGTCAACAGCAGCTCCAAGTCCGGCACGGTGGTCGGCACGGCGCCCAACGGCCAGACTATTCCGGGATCGATCATCACCATCGAGGTCAGCAACGGCATCCCGCCGCCACCGCCCCCCCGCCGACTCAACTTCCCGGCGCCGGAGATGACGGTCGTGGAGATCCCGGCTGCCGCCGATCACGGTCCGATCCTCGC
>PPEA01000529.1 GCA_002967005.1 Mycobacterium talmoniae | reverse complement strand
GCCCGGGCCGCCGCCGCCAAACTGCATCGGCTGGCCAACGACATCCTGCAGGCCTGCCGCACCGATCCCACCCGCGACGCACCGCTGGTGCAGGCGATGATCGCCGCCGCTGACCCGGCCACCGGCAGTGCCCTGACCGATGACGAAATCTGCAGCGAGCTGGTTGTTTTCATGCTGGCCGGCCACGACACCACCGCGACCGCGTTGACCTACGCGCTCTGGGAGCTGGGCAACCGCATCGACATCCAACGCAAGGTGGCCGCCGAGGTCGCCGAGCTCGGCGACCGGGAGCTCACTTCCGACGACGTGCCCCGGTTGTCCTACACCGTTCAGGTGCTCCACGAGGCGCTTCGGCTGTGTCCGCCCGGCGCGATCACCGGCCGTACCGCCACGTGTGACATCACGGTCGACGGCTACCGCGTCGAGGCGGGCACCATGCTGGCGGTCGGGATCTACGCCCTCCATCGCGATCCGGCCCTGTGGGACCGACCGCTAGAGTTCGACCCGGACCGGTTCAGCCCGGAAAACTCCAAGGGCCGCGACCGGTGGCAGTATCTGCCGTTCGGCGCCGGACCACGGTCCTGCATCGGCGACCACTTCGCCATGCTGGAGGCCACCCTGGCCCTGGCCACCATCGTGCGCAGCCACGAAATCCGCTCGGTGAGCACCGAATTCCCGATGGCCGTACCATTCACCACCGTCGCGGCCGCACCGATCTACGCGCGGGCGACGCAGCGAACGGGCCGGTGAACGACGCGCCTCGGCGCTGGTCGGTTCAGCCGACTCGGGTGGCGTGCACCACGGTGAACGGCAGATGCACCCGCTCGTCGGCGAGCAGCGGGCCGATGGTCTTAAACCGGGCCGCCAACTCCCGCATCTGCGCAACCCGCTCCTCGCCGAGCTGTTCGCGCATCGCCTCGGGCAGCGCGTCGGCGTCGCCGAGAAAGCCCGCGGTGTTGGCCAGATACGTGGTGGGGCCCAGGAAATCGATGCGCCAGCCGGCGCCGGTCAAGGTGTCGCGGATGTTGGTCTCGGGCACCGCACCCATCGGCGCGATGACCCCGTTGACGTTGCCGCCGGAAAAGCAGTACAGGTGCCAGCGGGCGCCGGGCCGGGTGGCGCGGTGCAGGCCGGCGGCGTAGGCGCGGCGGCCGTCGTCGTCGAGGCAGTGGTACAGCGCGCTGTCCACCACGGTGTCGAACCGCCCGTCGTAGCCGGTCAGGTTGGTGGCGTCGGCGACGCCGAACGTCACCGTGACACCGGCTTCGGCGGCCCGGGTGCGGCACCGGTCGATCGCCGCCGGGGAACCGTCCAGCCCGGTCACCGAGTACCCGCGGGACGCCAGGAAGATCGCGTTGTCGCCGAGCCCGCAACCGATGTCGAGGACTTCGCCGTCGATGCCGCCCAGCGCCTCCAACTCCATCAGCCGCGGCTGCGCCTGCCCGACGTCCCACGGAATGCCGGCGGGTTTGGGCAGGCCGTCGAAGGTTGGCTCGCCGCGGTAGAGGCGGTCGAACCGTTCCGGGTCGGGGGCAGGGGCGCTCACCTGCTCCACGCTACCTACCAGACGTCGCCGTCGCGCCAATCGCAGGTCAGCTCCGCCGTCGGGTCCAGCTCGACCTGCACCGGCAACACGAACACGGTCCCGTCGTCGTCGGGGGTGCGGGTGGTTCCGGTCGGGGCGAGCACCGACGTCGGTCCGCGCCACGGCAGCCAGCCGCGCGAGGTATACAGCCGCCGGCCGATGTCCGACGAGCTCAGCGCACCGACCTGGTAGGCGCCCCGGATCACCTGCTCGCAGGCGTCCAGCACCGCGGTGGCCAGGCCTTGGCCGCGCCAGTCCTCCCGCACCGCAACGGCTTCCACGTAACCGCAGCGCAGCGGGGCGCCGCGGTAGAGCAGCTGCCGCTGCACCACCGCGCCGTGCGCGATCAGGGCGCCGTGATGCCAGATGAGGGCGTGCATGCCGCCCAGCGCGTGCTGCCAGTCGGCGTCGCTGAACTCGCCGGCGTAGGCGTCAACCACCATCTGGTGGGCGCCGTGCCGGGTCTCGTGGTCGAGATCGGCGGTGTGGACGAGCCGGGCGGTGTGAACCTGGGTCTGCACACCCTTTGGTCTACCAGGCCGGCCGCCCGGACGGGAGGGACCGGGGCCGCGACCAGTGCAGCCGCACGTACTGACCGGGCCGGATCTGGGCCAGTTTGTCGACGTCGTCCTCGGTCACCACCCCCACCACCGGGTAGCCGCCGGTGACCGGGTGGTCGGGCCCCAGGATCACCGGTAACCCGTTGGGCGGCACCTGGATCGCGCCGCGCATGGCGCCCTCGCTGGGCAGTTGCCGGTCCGGCCACGCGTGCCGCAGCGGGCGGCCCTCCAGGCGCATCCCGACCCGGTCGCTGTGGTCGGTGACCATCCAGATGCTGTGTACCAGCGCGTCCGGATCCTCCAGCCAGTCGTCCCGCGGTCCGGGCACCACCTGCAGCTCCAGCAGACCGCCCTCGTCGATGGCGGCGACCGGGGCCTGCTCGACCTCGGGGTAGTCGTCGGTGTGTGCGCCCACCGGCAGCACGTCGCCGGCCTGCAGCGGCAACGGGCCGATCGCCGCCATCACGTCGTAGCTGCGCGACCCCAGCACCGGGGTCACGTCGACGCCGCCGCGCACCCCCACATAGGTGCGCAGCCCGGCATACGGCGCGCCCAGCTCGATCACCTGACCGTCGCGGACGTGCTGGATGCTGTTGGAGCCGAACGCCACTCCGTTGACGGTGGGGTCGGTGTCGGCGCCGGTCACCGCGATGTCGAGGTCGCCGCCGCGGACCCGGGCGGCGAACCCGCCGAACATCACCTCGATGGTGGCCCGGTCGTCGGGGTTGGCCACCAGCCGGTTGGCCAGCGTGTGCGAGCGTCGGTCGGCGGCCCCGGAGCGGGTGACCCCGAGATGGGCCAGCCCGTCGCGACCCAGGTCCTGGACGAGGGCCAGCGGCCCGGTGCGCAGGATTTCCAGCGTGGTCATGGTCGTCTCCTCCCCGCGGCTACACGGCCCGGAATTGGACCCACAGGCCCGGCGTCAGCAGCGCCGGCTGCGGCCGGTCGATATCCCACAGCACCGCGTCGGTGTGCCCGATCAACTGCCACCGCCGGGCGACCGGCGCGGGTAGATGCCGCTGAATTCGCCGGCCAGCCCCACCGCACCGGCCGGCACCGCGGTCCGCGGCTCGGATCGGCGCGGGATCATCAGCCGCGGGTCGCCGCCGACCAGGTAGGCGAAGCCCGGTGCGAAACCGCCGAACCCCACCCGCCACGGGGTGGCGGTGTGTGCGTTGATGACCTGGGCGATGGTCAACCCGGTGTAGTCGGCGACCTCGGCCAGATCGGCGCCGTCGTAGACGACGTCGATCACCACATCGATGCGGTCCCCGGGTGGGGCGGTCGGGACCGACTCCGGACGGACCTGCAGTTTCCGCAGCCGTTGCCGGGTGGCGCCCTGGTAGCGGGCGCTGTCGAGTTTCACCAGCACGGTGCGCGAGGCCGGAACGATGTCGACCACGCCGGGTAGCGCCGCGTCGCGCAGGGCGGCGGTCCAGGCCAGCACCTCGGCGGTGTTGTCGAACTGCAGGAGCAGTGCCCGGTCGCCGTAGTCCAAAACGGTGTCGGTCACCATGAGATCCGTTGCCACACTCATGCATCGAAGTTACCGCCGAGTAGCCAGCGCGGCCAGAAGTTTTCGAGCACTGCCAGAGCCGCCTTAGCAAACGCTCAGACGCGGGTGGTTAGCCCAGGATCTTGGCCAGCAGCGGCGGCAACTGATCGGCCACCAGCGGGTAGCTCAGCGGCGAACCGAACGCGATCGCCCCGGCCTGCTCCTTGCTGGTGAAAATGCTGCGGTCCTGGACCGCCGCGATGTCCGGGTCGGCGAGCAGGGCGGTTTTGTCGTCGTCGTTGTCGATGGTCCAGATCAGCACCTCGGCGCCGCTGAGCACACCCTTGAGCTGATCGCGCGGGATGGCGGCCCGCTGGCCGGCAGCGAACTGCTTGATGCTGTCGGCGATCAGCAGCCCCATCTGGGTCAAAAACGTGGTGCTCCAGCCCGTCACCGCCACCACGGTGTCGCCCTGGAGCTGGCCCTGCAGCAGCAGCACCTTCTTGTCCTTGAAGGCGGGGTGCGCCCCGGCGACGTCGGCGAAGCGTTTCTCGACGCCGTCGACCAGTGATTTCATCTGATCGGCCTGGAACACCGCTTGGCCGATCGCGGCGGCCTGATCCTTCCACGGCTCGAAGAAGGCGTCGCCGCCGGATTGCGGGACGGTCGGCGCGATCGCGGTCAGCTTCTGATAGGTGTCGGCGTCCACCCCGGCGTTGGCCGCCACGATCAGGTCCGGCTTCAGCCCGGCGATCTTGTCGACTTGAATTCCGTTGTCCAGGTTCAACACGACCGGTTTGGCGTCGCCGAGCTTGGGCTGCGCCCATGGCCACACCGCGAACGGCTGGCCGCCGAACCAGTCGGTCACCGCGATCGGCACCACCCCCAGCGCCAACAGGTAGTCCTGCCCGGTGTAGCCGGCGCTGACCACCCGTTTGGGCGGTGCGGGCACCGTGGTCTCGCCGAACAGGTGCGGGATCGTCACCGGGGCGCCGCCGTCCGACGCCTTCTCGGGGGGGCTGCTCCGACGCGCAGGCGGCCGCCGCCAGCAGCCCGGCCGCGCCGGCGACACTCAGGAACCCGCGTCGACTCAACTGCCGCATCGCGTGAGACTAACCTTCCGGGCGCCGCTGATGGCCGGTATAGCCGTCCCACGGGTTGTAGTCGGCGATCAACTCCTCCTGCGCGGGCCGCTGCGCGGCCGGCACATGCTGCAGGTTGATCCGGATCCGGTACCAAATCGAGCTGGGCCCGCGCATCCCGTCGACCAGGACGTCGGGTGGCTCCAGCCGCGCGGCCACCGTCGGGTAGCGGTCCCGCCAGGTGTCTAACGCGGCCATCGCCTCCTCGCGGGTCTTGGTGCGGGCGATCTCGATCAGCGGCATCGGGGACGCGCGTCGCCCGTCCACGCTTTTGCGGGCGCCCTTGGGGGCTTTTTCGGCCGGGCCCAGCTCCTCGGCGCGGGCCAGCAACTGCTCCAGGCCCCCGGTGGCGTCGTCCATGCCCGACCACGGGTCACCGATCGCGGCGAACCGGTCCGGGACGGTGGCGAGGGTGAAGGCGGCCGGGTCGCTCCGGCGACTCGTCCCAGTGCGCGGCGTGGCACCCGGG
>PPEA01000528.1 GCA_002967005.1 Mycobacterium talmoniae | reverse complement strand
CAGTGCAGCGGCGTGGACACCCGGGCGTCCGGGGTGGCCCGCACCGAATACGCCGACGCCACCGTGCGGTCCTTGGCGTTCTGGTTGAAGTCGACGAACCACCCCCGGCGTTCCTCCTTCCACCAGCGGCTGGTGGCCAGCTCCGGGGCCCGCCGCTCGACCTCCCGGGCCACCGTCTGCGCGGCCAGCCGCACCTGGGCAAACGGCCAGCGCGGGCGGATCGGGGAGTACAGGTGAAAGCCGCGCGACCCCGACGTTTTGGGCCACGCGGTCAACCCGTGATCTTCCAGCACCTCGCGGGCCACCAACGCCACCTCGACGATCTGCGCCCAGCCGACGCCGGGCATCGGATCCAGGTCGACGCGCAGCTCGTCGGGATGGTCCAGGTCGTCGGCGCGCACCGGGTGCGGATTGAGGTCCACACATCCCAAATTGATCGCCCACGCTAGCCCGGCGGCGTCGCGGATGACGGCCTCGGCGGCCGAGGTGCCCGACGCGTACCGCAGCTCGGCGACGTCGACGAAGTCCGGGCGGCTGGCGGGGGCGCGTTTCTGGAAGATCGCCTCCGCGTCGATGCCCTTGACGAAGCGTTTCAGGATCATCGGCCGGTCCGCCACCCCGCGCAGCGCACCGTCGGCCACGGCCAGGTAGTAGCGGATCAAGTCCAGCTTGGTGATGCCGTGCTCGGGGAAGACCACCTTGTCCGGGTGGGTGATGACGACCTGGTGCTCGCCGACATCGAGCGCCAGGCGAGCGGCCATGGGTTCGATGGTAGAGATCGGTGCCGCACTGCGACGCCGGTCACATATTGTGAACCCATGCTCAACCTCATTGACCTGCCCGGGCAGGTCGTGGCCAAAGTCCAGCAGTATGCCGAGCGCGGCTCGGCCGAACTGCACTACTTGCGCAAAGTCTTGGAATCCGGCGCGTTGAAGCTGGAGTCTCCGCAGGTGCTCGCGACCGCGATCGCCGACGGGGTGCGGTGGGGGGAGCTCGGCATGATTCCCGCCCTCAACGCGCGACGCACCCCGAACGGCACGGCGGTCATCGACGACGAGGGCACGCTGACCTTCAGAGAGCTCGACGACGCCGCCAACGCGGTGGCCAACCGGCTGCTGGCGATGGGGGTGCGCGGCGGTGACGGGGTGGCGATCCTGGCCCGCAACCACCGCTGGTTTTTGATCGCCAACTACGGCTGCGCCCGGGTCGGCGCCCGGATGATCATGCTCAACAGCGAGTTCTCCGGCCCGCAGATCAAAGACGTCTCCGAGCGGGAGAACGCCAAGGTCATCATCTACGACGACGAGTACACCGCCGCCGTCGCGGCGGCCAACCCGCCGCTGGGCAAGCTGCGGGCGCTGGGGGTCAACCCGGACAGCGACCAGCCGTCGGGGTCCACCGACGAGACGCTGGCCGAGGTGGTCGCCCGCGGCAGCGCCGCGCCGCCGCCGAAGGTGACCAAGCACGCGTCGATCATCATCTTGACGTCGGGCACCACCGGCACCCCCAAGGGCGCCAACCGGGCCACCCCGGCCACCCTGGCCCCGGTCGGCGGCATCCTGTCGCACGTGCCGTTCAAGGCCGGCGAGGTGACGTCGCTGCCGTCGCCGATGTTCCACGCGCTGGGGTATCTGCACGCCACCTTGGCGATGTTCTTCGGGTCGACGCTGGTGCTGCGGCGCCGGTTCAAGCCGGCCACCGTGCTGGAGGATCTGGAAAAGCACCAGGTGACCGCGATGGTCGTCGTCCCGGTGATGCTGTCCCGGCTGCTGGACCAGCTGGAGAAGACCGAGCCGCGGCCGGATCTGTCGCGGCTGCGGATCGTGTTCGTGTCCGGTTCGCAGCTCGGCGGCGAGCTGGCCAGCCGGGCGATGAAAGACCTGGGGCCGGTCATCTACAACATGTACGGGTCCACCGAGGTGGCGTTCGCGACCATCGCGCGGCCGCAGGATCTGCAGCACGACCCGTCGACGGTGGGGCCGGTGGTCAAGGGCGTGAAGGTCAAGATCCTCGACGAGAACGGCCACGAGCTGCCGCAGGGTCAGGTCGGGCGGATCTTCGTCGGCAACTTCTTCCCGTTCGAGGGCTACACCGGCGGCGGCGGCAAGCAGATCATCGACGGGATGCTGTCGTCGGGGGACGTCGGGTACTTCGACGAGCGCGGGCTGCTCTACGTGTCCGGCCGCGACGACGAGATGATCGTCTCCGGCGGCGAGAACGTGTTCCCCGCCGAGGTGGAGGACCTGATCAGCGGGCACCCCGACGTGGTGGAGGCCACCGCGCTCGGCGTCGAGGACAAGGAGTGGGGGGCGCGGCTGCGCGCGTTCGTGGTCAAGAAACCCGATTCCAGCGTCGACGAGGACGCGATCAAGCTGTACGTCAAGGAGCACCTGGCCCGCTACAAGGTGCCCCGCGAGGTGATCTTCCTCGACGAGTTGCCGCGCAACCCCACCGGCAAGATCCTCAAGCGCGAGCTGCGCGAACTGTAGGGCCCTTTTCCGCGCGAGCGTGCGTGTCCCCGGCCGACACGCCGAGGTTTTTACCGTTTCTGCGCACGCTCGCGGTGGGGGTTCGATGCCTAGCTGGTGAAATTGCGTCTAGGGCTGTACTTTTCGGCTGAACCACGACCCTGGCCGCAATTTCACCGTGTCCCGCGGCAGGTGGCTCACCCGTCGAAACCGGTTGCGCCGTCGAGCTGTTCCCGCAGGATGTCGAGTTGCCCGGAGTGGCGGGCGGTCTCCTCGATCATGTGCACGTAGATCCAGCGCAGCGACACCCGGCCGAACCGGCGATGCGGCACGGTGTGATCCAGCGGGAACCGCGCGGCGATCTGGCGGGACTGCTCACACTGCTGCTGGTATTCGGTGATGAACGTGGCGAGTGACTCCTCGGGCAGGAACTCGAACTCCCATTCCCGCTCGTGCAAACGGCGGTTGTCGTCGACCCGTTCCTGCAGCAGCTGATCGAACCAGCCGTATTCGGCCCAGCGCAGGTGCTTGACCAGGCCGCCGACCGTCGTCGCCGAGGGCACCAGCCGACGGCGGGCATCGGCGTCGGCGAGACCGGAAACCTTGCGCACCACGATGTCTCGGTAGTCGTCGAGGAACGACTCCAGCGTCTCGCGCTCGCCGGCATCGGTTCGGTCGCGACGGTTGGGTGGGGTTTCGGTCATGACGGCGAACCTAACACCGGCCCCGTCGCCGGCGCGACGGAATTTCCGGCCGCCGGTGCGGACGCGGGACGGTGCCCGCCCGCCTACAGATTGCTCTCTAAAAAATTAGAGAAATCTCTTCCCTGAATGTGGCCGGCTTGTTACTGTCCGGTAATGCGTTGTGTCGGAGCGGTTGTCGCCGTCCTGCTGGTGATCGGCATTTCCGTGCTCGGGTCGCCGACCGCGGCGGCCGATAGCGGCGACGAACCGCGGTATGCGGATTTCTATCTGCCGCCCGACCCGCTGCCGCCGGGCCGACCCGGTGACCTGATCCGGGCCGAGTCGTCGCGGCTGGTGCTGGAGCCGTCCGGCCAGCTGGGTGCGATCGTGGCGACCGGCACCCGGATCATGTACCGCAGCACCGATGCCCGCGGCCATCCGACCGCGGTGACCGGCACATACTTCGAACCGGACAACCCGTGGCCCGGTGCGGGACCGCGGCCATTGATCAGCTACGCGCCGGGCACGCAAGGCCAGGGCAATCAGTGCGCCCCGTCGCGACAGTTCAACCAGGGCATCCACTACTCCGGTGGCTGGGACATCATGGTCAACTACGAGGAGCTATTCGTGGCGACGATGGTCGCCCGCGGATTCGCCATCGTGATGACCGATTACGAGGGGCTGGGCACCCCTCCGATGCACACGTATGTGAACCGGCTCGCGGAGGGGCAGGCGGTGTTGGATGCGGCCCGCGCCGCCCAGCGCCTGCCCGGTACGTCCCTGGACCCCAACGGACCCGTCGCGTTTTGGGGGTATTCCCAGGGCGGCGGCGCAACCGCGTCGGCCGCCGAACTGGCATCCGGCTACGCGCCGGAGCTCCACGTGGTCGGCACCTACGCCGGGGCGCCGCCGGCGGACCTCAAAGAGCTGCTGCCCTACACCGACGGCAGCGCCCTGGTCGGTGTGGTCGCTACGCCCTCAACGGCGTCATCGATGCCTATCCCGAAGCCGCCGACGCGATCCGCTCGAAGCTGACGCCACGCGGTGCGGCCATGCTCGAATCGACGTCGCGCCAGTGCATCGGACAAACCATCGTCGATTTCGCGTTCCGCCACCTGCAGCCCTACTTCACCGAGGACATCTGGAAACTGATCGACGAGGAGCCGTTCAACAGCCTGTTCGAGCTGCAGCGTCTGGGCCGCTACAAACCCAACGCGCCGGTACTGATCAACAGCAACCGCTATGACCCGCTGGTGCCGTGGACCGCGGCCAATCAACTCGGCCGCGACTGGTGCGCCCAAGGCGCCGACACCGAATTCCGCACCAACGAGGAGCCCCCGTTCCTCAATAAGCTCGTCATCAACCACGCCCTGCCGATGCTGGTGGACGGCGAACCGGCCATGCAGTGGATCGCCGACCGGTTCAACGGCCTGCCCACCACCCCGAACTGCGGCGAATTCTGAGTGCGGCCACGCTAGACTGCGCGCATTCCCGCACGCAGAAAGCCCAACCCGCAGCAGCGTCGCCGAGAACTGTGCGATGCGGCCATCGAGTTGCTCGGCGAACACGGCGACCGCGGGCTCAGCCACCCCAAGGTCGATCGACGCGCCCGGATGCCACCGGGCACCACCTCGTTTTACTACCGCACCCGCAAAGCCCTGCTGCAGGGCGCCGCGGCACGATTGACCGAGTTGGACGTGGCGGACCTATCCCGGATGGTGCAGGCCGCCCATGACCCACCCGGCCCGTTCTCCGGCACGGCCGGTTTGGCGAAGATGGTGATGATCTCGGCCACGGAGCCCTGGCTGACCCGCGCCAAGGCCCGCTATGAGCTGATGCTGCAAGCGAGCCGAGACCCCGACCTGGGGGCGACGCTGCAGCAGACGACCGCCCTGTTCCACCAGCTTGCCCGTGAGGTCGTCGGGCAATGGCATCCCCCCGGTGCCGCACCCGACCCCGGGCTCCTCGAAGAACAGGCGGCCGCAACGCTGGCGTTCGTCAACGGGGTGATGATGGGCTTCGTCATCGGCGGCCCCGTGATTGACGACGAGGCGCGGCTCGACCGGCTGCTGCAGGCGCTGCTCGCCGCGATCGCCGACAGTTATCGGCGGTAGGTGTGTCGAGCAGACGTAAAAGCCCCGAAATCGTCGGTGATTTGGGGGCTTTTACGTCTGCTCGCGCAAGGGCTACGGGTCGCGGGGCAGGCCCAGCAGCCGCTCGGCGATGATGTTGAGCTGCACCTCCGAGGTGCCGCCGTAGATGGTGGTGGCCCGGCTGGCCAGCAGGTAGTCGGCCCACTTGCCGGGCAGCTGCTCGGCGTCCCCGATCGCGGCGTCGGCGCCCAACGAGGACACCGCGAACTCGGCGTAGCCCTGCCCGGTGCGCATCGACAACAGCTTGGAGATCGCGGCCGCGGGCATCGCATCACCGCCGGCCAACGTCAGCAGCGTGGACCGCAAGTTGAGCACCTTGGCGGCGTGGCCTTCGGCGATCAACTGCCCGGCCCGGTGGTGCCCGCTCTGGTCGAACTGGCCGTCACGCACGAAGCCGACGAACTCGTCGAGGTTGGCCAAAAACGGTGCCTCGCTGCTGCCGATCGACACCCGCTCGTTGGTCAGCGTGTTGCGGCTGACCTCCCAGCCGCGGTTCACCTCGCCGAGCACCATCGAATCGGGCACAAACACGTCGTCGATGAACACCGTATTGAACATCGCGCCGCCGGTGAGCTCCCGCAGCGGCTTGACCGTCACGCCGTCGGCCTTCATGTCCAGCAAGAAGTAGGTAATGCCATTGTGTTTCGGTGCGCTGGGGTCGGTGCGGGCCAACAGCGCGCCCCACTCGGAGAACTGGGCGGCGGTGGTCCAGATCTTCTGCCCGGTGATCCGCCAGCCGCCGTCGACCTTGGTGGCCTTGGTGGTCAGGCTGGCCAGGTCCGAACCGGCACCCGGCTCGGAAAACAGCTGGCACCAGATCATCTCGCCGCGGAAGGTGGGCGGCAGGAACCGCTGCTGCTGCTCCTCGGTGCCGTAGGCGACGATCGACGGGATGATCCACGCCGCGATCCCCATCTGCGGCCGCCGTACCCGCCCGGCGCTGAACTCCTGGGCGATGATGATCTGCTCGACCGGGCTGGCCGCGCGGCCCCACGGCTTGGGCAGATGCGGCTGCACCCACCCGCCCTCGGCGATCGCCACGTTGCGTTCGGCGCGCGGGATGGCCTTGAGCGCGGCTACCTCGGCGGCGATCTCGGCGCGCAGCTTCTCGGTGTCGGGGTCCAAGTCGATGTCCACCCGGCGCATCCCGGTGCTGGTCGCGGTGTCGACCACCCGCTGCGGGTATTCGGCGTGCCGGCCGAACGACGCGGCCAGGATCAGCGCCCGGCGGTAGTAGATGTTGGTGTCGTGCTCCCAGGTGAAGCCGATGCCGCCGTGCACCTGGATGCAGTCCTGGGCGCAGCGCTGCGCGGCCGCCGGCGCCAACGTCGCCGCCACCGCGGCGGCGAACACGTAGGCGGAATCGCCTGATTCCCAGTTGTTTTCGCTGGCCTCGTCGATCGCACGGGCGGCATCCCACACCGCCGCGGTGGCCCGTTCGGTGTCGGCGATCATCTCGGCGCACTTGTGTTTGACGGCCTGGAACTGGCCGATCGGTCGGCCGAACTGTTCCCGGATCTTGGCGTAGGCGGCCGCGGTGTCGGTGGCCCAGCGCGCGACGCCGATCGCCTCGGCGGACAGCAGGGTGGTGATCAGCGCGTGGCCCACCGGCTGGCGCAGGTTGCTCAGCACGACGTCGTCGCCGACCTCGACGGCGTTGGCGCGCACATGCGCGATCGGGCGCAGCGGGTCGACGCTTTTGACCGGCTCGATCTCCAGCTGGTCGGCGCGCAGCACCAGCCACTCCTCGCCGCTGTCGATCGCGACCGGCAACACCAGCACCGAGGCCTGCGCGGCCGCGGGCACCGCCCGCACCTCGCCGCGGATCACCAGCCCCGCACCGTGCCGGGTCGCGGTCAGCCCCGACTCCAGCGCGTAGGCGCCGATCGCCGCGCCGGACGCCAGCTCGGCCAACACCTTGGCGTCGGGGTCGTGCGCGGCGATCAGCGCGCTGGCGATCGCCGACGGCACAAACGGTCCGGGCACCGCGCCGTAGCCGAACTCGGCCAGCACCACCGCCAGCTCCAGGATGCCGAAGCCTTGCCCGCCAACGGATTCGGCCAGGTGCACGCCCGGCAGGCCTTGCTCGGCGGCCGCCTGCCAGTACGGCGGCGGGTTATCGATCGGGGTTTCCAGGGCCGCGTGCAGGACCTCCGACGGCGCGACCCGCGCCACCAGGGACCGCACCGAGTCGGCCAGGTCTTGATGCTCGGAGGTGATCGCAATGGGCATCGGCTTGCCTTCCGCTTTGAAGTTCGTGCCAGTACCTAATAACCGGTGGGTTGGGGCCGAGCTTACTCATCGGTCAGGGACGGCGGTCGGCCGCGTTCACCACATGGGCCAGGGTCTTACCGTCGCGCAAACGGCGGCAATTGTCGATGGCGATCTCCAGGTAGCGCGCCATGGTGTCGGCGGTGTACCAGCTGACGTGCGGCGTGAGCACCACGTTGTCCAGACCCAGCAGCGGATGATCGGCCGGCAGCGGCTCCACGGCAAACACGTCCAACCCGGCCGCCGCCAGCCGGCCCTCGCGCAACGCCTCAACCAGGGCGCGCTCGTCGACGATCGGGCCGCGAGACGTGTTGACCAGCACCGCACCCGGCTTCATTGCGGCCAGCGCGGCACGGTCGAGCAGACTGTGGGTCGCCGCGGTGAGCGGCAGGTGCAGCGAGACGATATCGCTGCCGGCCAGCAACTCGGGCAGCCGGCGCCAGCCCGGCCGGCCGTCGTCGCCGGTGCTGGTGTGCAGCACGGTGGCGCCCATCGCGGCGACGAT
>PPEA01000527.1 GCA_002967005.1 Mycobacterium talmoniae | reverse complement strand
AAACGGTCCAGCGTGGGTGAGCCGGCGCAGCGGCGGCCCAGCATCCAGCAACACCGTGCCCTCGGCCACCGACGGCGCGTTGGCCCCGGGCATATTGGCCACCGCGATGCCGTGTTCGGTGGCGGCGTCGTCGTCGACGGTGTTGACCCCGGCGCCGAGCTTCTGCACCAGCCGCAGCCGCGGCGCGGCCCGCAGATCGGCCGCCGACAGCGGCCGCAGCACATGCCAGATGACCTGGGTCTCGGGCAGTTCGGCGTAGAAGGTGGTGTCGTCGTCGGCGGGGCACCACCGGACATCAAGCCACTGCGCTTCGCGCGCCACCACCTCGAGCACCGCCTCGCCGGGCACGAAGTGGGCCAGCACCCTCACCGCCACCGTTTGGCGATCCACTTGGCGATGGTGTCGGCCTGCTCGCTGCGCGCACCGGGGGTGGTGAAGTAGTGGTCGCTGTCGATCGAGCACAGCGTTTTGTCGGTGCTGGCCAGCGCGTCATAGATGCGCTGGGCATCCGACGGGTACACCCCGGTGTCGCCGTCGGCGTTGATCACCAGCGCCGGGCAGGTGATGCGGGCCAGGTGCGGCTCGGCCCGGGTCTGCGCGGTCCGCAGGCTCCACATCCCCAGCCAGTTGCGCAGCGTGCAGGCCGCGGCGATGCCGTGCGCGGACCGGTTCGCCTTGACCGGCACCCCGGCGTAGCACATGTTCGGCTGACGTTTGGTGGGTTCCAGCGTCGGGTCGACCATCCGGGGGTCGGCCCAGGTCCGCATCACCGTGAACGGCCGGTCGGAAAACCCCGCCGCCCGAACGCGTTTGAGCTCGGTTTGGGCCCAGTCGGTGATGGCGTGGTTGCGGGCCAGCTGGGCGGCGCGGTAGGCGGCGACGAACTCCGGGGCGTACGGCGGGCCGTTGCGTTCGTTGAACAGGTCCAGGGCGGGATCGGTGGCGACCGGATCGTTCTCGTCGACCACCGCGCCGTCCATCCAGGCGGTCAACACCTCGGGCGCC
Organism: Mycobacterium talmoniae; assembly: GCA_002967005.1. Classification (GTDB taxonomy): domain Bacteria; phylum Actinomycetota; class Actinomycetes; order Mycobacteriales; family Mycobacteriaceae; genus Mycobacterium; species Mycobacterium talmoniae. Next base: position 6,858 of record PPEA01000527.1, on the reverse strand, counting down.
CGGGGTGGGCGGCGCTGGCCACGTAGCCGTCGGCGGCCGGCAACTCGGTCAGCCCGGCCGCCGGCCGCATCCCCGGCAGCGGCGTCACATTGGGGTCCACGGCTTGGGACTGATAGGCGGCCATCAACGACCCGCCGCCGGAATTGCCGAGCAGCACCACGGTTTCCACCCCGGCCACCTCCCGCACCAGCGCACCCCGACCCCGATGTCCACCAGCGCGTGGTCGAGCAGGAAGCTGCTCTCGAAACCGCGGAAGCGGGTGTTCCAGCCCAGGAATCCGATGCCGCGGGTGGCGATGTAGTCGGCGAGATAGTGCTCGGCGAAGTCGATCTGGTAGTGGGTGGCGATGAGCGCCACCTTCGGCTTGCGGCCCACCCCGCGGTGATACAGCCCCTGGCAGGGGTGCCCGCCGGCGCGGCGCGCCGGGCGGTGGGGGAGTCCAGCCCGATGAACTCGCGGACAACACCCGGTGTCCCGGTGCGGGATTGCGTCATGTCAGCTGTCCTCCCGGCAGTAGATGGCGCGGTAAAAAACGTTGCTCAACGTGGTGATGCAGGCCTCGTCGTCGGGGTCGGCCCCCACCCCGCTGAGCTGGACGTAGCAGAACTGGTTGAACATCGCCACGATCGCCTCGGCGAGCAACTTCGGATCGTCGCCGGTGCAGTAGCCGTCGTCCTGAGCGCGCTTGACCATCTCGGTGATGAATCCGATGGGAATGGCACAGATCTCGGCCCAGTACTGCGCGAAGTCGTCGTTGACCATCGCCAGCTGGGACACCCCGATCATCTCGGCCAGCCGGTGGCGGTAGGTGCGCCAATGCGCGGCCGCCGCCTCATGGGCCCGTTCCCGGTTGGACAAGCCGTGCCGGGTCACCGTGGCCGCGCGCCGGTTCGCCTCGTCACGGAACCGCAGCGCCCATTCCCGCAGCATCGACTCTTTGGAGTCGTAGTAGTTGTAGAACGACGCCGTCGACCGGCCGGCCTCCGCGGCGATATCGGCGATGGTGGCCGCCAGGATGCCCTTACGCGCGATGACCGCCCGCGCGGCGGCATCGATCGCGGCCTGGGTCTGCCGACCGCGGGCGGTGGCTGCCCGAGCTGGTTGGAGTGCGCCGACATGTGGCTCCCGGTTTTCGACGGCATTGATCGAATCTGAACCTGATGTTAGATTCAGATTCAGTCCTTGCCTAGCGCTCGGAGGATTCGAGATGATCCGACCCCACAACACCAACAGCGAATTTGAACTGGGCGGCTTCAACCACGTCGCGCTGGTCTGCTCCGACATGGCGCGCACCGTCGACTTCTACACCAATGTGCTGGGTATGCCGCTGGTCAAGGCGCTCGACCTGCCCGGCGGGATGGGCCAGCATTTCTTCTTCGACGCCGGCAACGGCGACTGCCTGGCGTTCTTCTGGTTCGCCGAGGCCCCGGATTCGGTGCCCGGGGTCACCGCCCCGGCGGCGATCCCCGGCATCGGCGACATCGTCAGCGCGGTCAGCTCGCTGAACCACGTCGCCCTGCAGGTGCCGCCGGAGAAGTTCGACGAATACCGGGTCAAGTTGAAAGCCAAAGGGGTGCGGGTGGGCCCGGTGCTCAACCACGACGAATCCGAGATGCAGGTGTCGGCGACGGTGCACCCCGGGGTCTACGTGCGCTCGTTCTACTTCCAGGATCCCGACGGCATCACACTCGAGTTTGCGTGCTGGACCAAGGAATTCACCGCGGCCGACGCGCGGGCCGTGCCCAAGACCGCCGCGGACCGGCGGGTTCCGGCCACGCACTAAGCCGCGCCGCCGCGGTGGCGTTTCAATCCCACCAGAAGCTCCACAGCGGCCCGGTCAGCCACGGGGTCAGCACGTCGACGCCGTCGGGGTGCGGATCGAGCGTGTCGGGGCAGTACAGGTAGGCCTCGACCGCGCACTGCAGGGCGGTGGCCGGATCGACCGGCGGCTTACCCGCCCGGAGAGTCATGGTTTCGTTGTCGAGGGCCACCAGCTCAGTGGCCCAGCGACCGAACCAGCGGCGCAGCATGGTCGCGTGCTCGAGGCCGGCGACGTCGTAGTTGACCGCACCCGACCACTGCAGCAGGCCCGGCACCAACCACTGGGCGGGTGCGGGAACCAGCGCCAACTGCCGGTAGCGGTCCACGTCGTAGCCGCGGGCCCAGTCGCTGCGCCAATCGGGCCGCTCGGTGCGCAGGAAGTCGCCGGCGCTGCTGCGCGGCATCGGCTCATCTTCGGTGGCGGCGGCGAATCTGCGCGCAAGCCATCGCGCGCCATCGAGTTCCGCCGACAGCAGGTTCACCGGCCCCGGAACGCCCTGCTCGCCGATCCGGTGCCAGGTGCGCTCGGTGATCAACACCGGCCACAGCCCGGTGTGCGGGAACAACGCCCGCGCCGATTCCCACCCCGCGGCGGCATCGGGGCCCGGCTCGACACTCGCCGTCCACAGCGGCATACCGAACAGCAGCACACCGTCGTGGCGGGTCACGTCGACCAGGTTCATGCCCCGTGCGGCGAACGCCTCGGCCGGTTCCGGTGGCGGCGCGACCGGGGCCGGAACGCTGACGGTCGGGTCGGAGCGGAACGGTGGAACACCCAGCGGTGGAAAGTATTCCGGATCTGGTTGCGGTGCGTTGGGCAGCAGCTCACGCCAAAACTCCACCGCCGCAGCAGATTCCCAAGGCACCTCGGGGGCGGCGCGCTGCGTGCACAACAGCTCGATGAATTCCCGCAGATCGCCAAGTAGGCGTACCGCGGCGCCGTCAATCGACCACACCGGCGCACCAGGGGCGTCGCTATCGCCGGCCATGAAGGCGTGCCCGTAGACCGGAAGCAGCCGCGGCGCCGTGGCGATCACCTCGCTGGCACGGGACACCGCGGCCTCCCCGAGCGGGCGCGCTCCCCACCCCGGATGCCAAAACCCGTCCCGCTCGACCGCCTGCAGCAGGCTCCGTGCGGGCAGTCCCAGGTGCTGGCGCAGCAGCATCTCGTCGCCGGCGCGCCAGTCCGGCCAGCTCGGACCGGACGGCAGGCCCGCGCCGAGGAAGGCGCGGTGATCGGCGCTGAACCGGATGCGGAACCGGGATTCGATCGCCGCCAGTTCGGCGTCGGTGAGGCCCGGCAGGATCGGCCACCGTCGCGACGCGGCCAGGATCGCGGCCGCTGCGGTCCCCAATTCGGTCATCTCAGTCGCGGTACAGCGCGGGATCGGCGAGTTCGTCGAGCAGCGCGGTGAGCTGGTCGACGAGCTGGTCGGGGTTCAGCCGCACCGCGCCGGCCAGCCAGGCACTGATGGTCTGGGCCACCCCGCCGACCACGAAATGCGCGGCGGCCCGGATCCGGTCGTTCGTCGGCACCCGCAACGCGTTCTCCACGTGACGGCCGGACAGCATCGCGAACAGCGCGCTGGATTCGACGCGCTTGCGCACCAGCACGGCGTTGGCCAGCTCCGCGCTGAACAACAACCGCCCGATCCGGGCGTCCCCGGCAATGGTCTTGACCAGGTGGGCCATCCCCGCGCGGGTCTGCTGGGCGGGCGCCACCGCCGCCACCGCGGACTGGGTCGACGTCGCCAAGTCGGTGATCACCCAGTCGAACACCGCGCTGACGAACGCGTCCTTGTCGGCGAAGCTCTCGTAGAAATACCGGGCGGCCACCCCGGCCCGTCGACACACGCCGCGCACGGTCAGCTCGGTCATGTCCTGCGGGTCGGCGCCCAGCAGGTCCAGCCCCGGCGTCCAGCAGGCGGGCCCGGCGCGCGGCCAGCCGGTCGGCTGCTTGGACGCCACGGTAGGGGCGCTCGCGCACGGCTGAAGCCACGTTGACCATCTTGACAGGTGTCGACGACCGCGGCAATATCAGGAAACAGACGTTCTCACAATTGGCGAGGAGCAGCGATGACAACACCCCTGGTCGAACGCACGGTCAGCGATTCGCTGGACCTGACGCGCGCGACCCGTCGGCGCAGCTGGCTGCCGCAGGTCGCCTGCACCGACAACATGATGATGGGGGCGGCCCTGTTGGCCGGTCCAGCCAACGTGATCATGCAGCTGGCCAGCCCGGGGGTCGGCTACGGCGTGCTGGAGAGCCGGGTCGAGAGCGGTCGGGTCGACCTGCATCCGATCAAACGGGCCCGGACCACGTTCACGTATCTGGTGGTGTCCACCCAAGGCAGTCCGGCGCAAAAGGCCGCGTTTCGGGAGGCGGTCAACACCGCCCACCGTCAGGTCCGCTCGACCGCCGAAAGCCCGGTGCGCTACAACGCTTTTGACCCCAAGCTACAGCTGTGGGTGGGCGCGTGTTTGTACAAGGGCCAGGTCGACATCCATCGCATCTTCCTCGGTGAGATGGACGACGAGCACGCCGACCGCCACTACCACGGCGAAGGTAAGGCGATGGCCACCATGCTGCAGGTGCCCGAGGCGATGTGGCCGGCCGACCGCGCCGCGTTCGACCGGTACTGGCAGGAGCAGCTGGACCAGGTGCACATCGACGACGCGGTGCGCGAGTACCTGTATCCGATTGCGGCGTCCCGGATGCGCGGGATGACCCTGCCCGGCCCGCTGCAGCGCGCGTCCGAGCGGATGGCGCTGCTGATCACCACCGGCTTCCTGCCGCAACGCTTCCGCGACGAGATGCGGTTGCCGTGGGATGCGGCCAAGCAGCGCCGCTTCGACCGGCTGATGCGGGTGCTGCGGGTGGTCAACAACCTGCTGCCCGCGTTCATCCGGAACTTCCCGTTCAACGTGCTGCTGTGGGACGTGGATCGACGCATCAGGACCGGCCGCCCGCTGGTTTGACGGTTGGCAGGCTCGCGGCGTGGTCGAATAGGCCATGCTGTTTCGTCAGCTGGAATATTTTGTCGCGCTGGCGCGGGAGCGGCACTTCGCCCGTGCCGCCGCCGCGTGCTACGTCTCCCAGCCGGCGTTGTCGGAAGCCATCCGCAAGCTCGAACACGAGCTGAAGGTGCCGCTGGTGCGGCGCGGCCAGAAATTCGAGGGCCTGACCCCGGAGGGGGAGCGGCTGGTGCTGTGGGCGCGGCGCATTCTGGCCGACCGGGATGCGCTCAAACAGGAGGTCACCGCCCTGCAGACCGGGCTGACCGGTGAGCTGCGGCTCGGGGTCATCCCGGCGGCCGCGAGCACGGTGGCCCTGCTCACCGACCCGCTGTGCGCCGCGCACCCGCTGGTGCGGGTGCAACTGGAAACCAGCCTGCGCTCGGCGGACATCGTGGAACGGGTCCGCCGATTCGAGCTGGACGCCGGCGTCATCCACCCGGACCGGGAAGACACCGCCGACCTGGTGGTCACCCCGCTGTACGAGGAGCAACAGGTCCTGGTCGCCGGCACCGACCTGCTCCCCGGACAAGCCGACACCATCAGCTGGTCCGACGTCGTGGAATTGCCGATGTGCCTGTTGGCCCAGGGCATGCGCGGTCGCCAACTCATCGACGATGCGCTGGCCACGCACGGGCTGACGGTGACACCGCGGCTGGAGACCGATTCGGTGGTGGCGCTGCTCGCCCATGTCGGCACCGGCCGGTGGGCCACCATCGTCCCGCAAACCTGGATCCGCGCCCTGCGCCCGGCCAGTACGGTCACGCTGCAGCTGCGCGATCCGTCGCTGACCGCGCCGGTCGCGCATGGTGACCAGGCGCGGGGCAGCCGGGCTCGGTGCTCGCGCGCACCTTGCTGCAGACCGCCCGCGAGGCCGGCATCGATGCTGCGCTCAGCGGGCCGCCCGCCGCGGGCTGAGGATTCACCGCACGATTGGTCTGGCCTATCGGCCGGTCGGAAACGCGTCTTGGACACCAGCAACGTCGTCCCAGCAGACTGAAAAGCGCGTCAAGAAACGACGAATTCAGCGGGGTGGCCGATGGCTAAGATCTCTTGTGGTGTGGGCGGTTTCGTGAACTCGGCACGCGTCCACCCAGCATTTGCGGGGTGCGCTCAAGCGTCCAGTTGTCGGGTGCCGCGATGACTGACCGGGCAACGTCAATCGATGGTGCGACCAACTCGCAGCGGTACCGCGACACGTTGGATGGGCCGAACGTGCCGGGAACGCCGGATGCGGATTGGGCGATGCTTGTCGACACGTTGCGGGGTGAGCACAAGGCGCTGGCCCGGCGGGTCAGCGAAGCTCTCCGGACCCGGCTTCCCGCGTATCGCTCGGTTCCCGTAGGGGTGCTCGATGTCGAGGTCGAACTCGCGGTGGACCGGGTGTTGGGCTCGGTTCACCCCGGGTGCGCGACCGTCGACGATGAGGACCTGGTGGAGCTTGCCGCGATCGGCGAGACCCGGGCGCGGCAGGGCGTGGGTGTCGACGACCTGCTTCGTGGGTGGCGGATCGGCGTCGAGGTGCTGGTGGGGTGCGCGCGGGAGACCGCCCAAGATTTGGGTATCGACGGCGGTCAGGTTTTGGAGTTTGTCCAATCGATGCTGGCGTGGTCGGACACCGCGATGATCGCCACGGTCAGCGCACATCGACGGGTGGAACGTGCCCTGGCGTCCGCGGCCGACGAGGACCGGGAACGTTTCGTGAGGACGACATTGTTGGGTGCGGTCTCGACCGCTGAGCTGCGGATCCACGCCGAGATCTACGGACTCGACCCGGCCGGCGAGTACGTCGCCATCCGGGCGCGGCTCGGCGAGGACGTCTCGCGACGCGAGCTCGAACAGGCGCTGGGCTTCCGGGATGCGGCGCAGCGCCCGCGCGGGCTCTGCGCGCTGGTGGACGGCGACCTCGCCGGTTTCCTGAGCGAGCCACCGCCAAGCACCGTCGACGCGGTGGTCGGGTTCGGCCCGCCGCGGCCGCTGCAGCGCCTGGCCGAGTCCTACCGGCTGGCGGCGCTTGCGGTG
>PPEA01000526.1 GCA_002967005.1 Mycobacterium talmoniae | reverse complement strand
TGTCGACGCGCTCGGATAGGTAGCTGAAGAAGTCGCGGATCACCCGGATGTGGGCGGAGTTGAGGTGTCCGGCGCGTTGGGCGGCGGCCACCGTGGGCAACAAAGGTTCCACGGGTTGTCCGGTGACTGAGCGGCGGGGTCCGAGGTCGGTGGCTTCGGTGATGCGGCGGCCGGCTTCGCCGCGGGTGATCAGCAGCCGATCGGCCAGCGCCCAGCGCAGTTTGGCACCTAACTCCGAGGCGTCGGCGTAGTCGGCGAGCTGGTTGATCAACGGGTGCTCCACGGCGGGCAGTTGGCGGCGCAGCACCTCGCAGCGCTCCAACATGTCCAGGCGTTCCGGGGTGGTCAGGGCTTCAAAGTCCAACTCCAACAACCGGTTCATATCGGCAGCCAACGCGTCGAAGGCTTCGACGATCTGTTCGCGGCTAGCCGTTTCCATACCCCCGACGCTAGCGACGGGGTCCGACAAAACTTGGGTCGAAAAGGCCCAAACACGCCAGGTTAAGGTCACGAAACGATAACAATCCCAGCGGACGTCGGGACGTCACAGACCGAAAGGGCGTCAGTGGTGGAACTTGTCCAGCACCTCCAGCGCCAGCGTGGAGTGTGCGTAGGCGCCGCCGGCGCGCATCTCGGCGGCCACCCAGACGGCCTCCATAATCTCCTCATCGCTGGCGCCTTTGCGGTGGGCGAGTTTGGTGTGGCCCTGGATGCAGTACGGGCATTGGGTGGTGTGCGCGACCGCAACGGCGATGAGCTGCTTGGTCTTTTCCGGCAGCGCGCCCTCGGCGAATACCGCGCGGCTGAACGCCTCGAACGCCTCATGGGCGTGTGGGGCCAGCTCCTTGCGACGGGCGGCGATCTCCGGAGTGGTGGGGTGATACATCCCGTCTGCCATCGGATCTACCTCTCTGTGGTTTGTCGCGACGTTGCCGCTTCCAACCTAACGGCGATAGCGGCTCGGCAACAGCCACTTGAGTCCAGACCAATCACGACCCGGCGCGGTTAGTCGCAAATGCCCAAGCCAGGAAGCTGAAAGACCTAGTTGGACAACATCTTTCGCAACATGGATAGTCGACCGAATCCGCGGCACCCGACGGAAGCTAAGAACGTCCGGACAACCAGCCATCGCCCGCGGTACCCTTCGGAACAGGGACGACTTGTGGCAACGATGTCCGACACCGAATTGGTGTTGTTTCTGTGCGGCGACGTGATGACCGGCCGCGGCGTCGATCAGATCCTGCCGCACCCCGGCGATCCCCGGCTACGGGAGCCCGTGGTGTCGGACGCCCGGACCTACGTCAAACTCGCCCGGGATGCCAACGGCCCGATCCCTTGGCCCACCGACTTTGCGTGGCCATGGGGTGAGGCGTTACCGACCATCGACGAAGCCGCCCCCGACGTCCGATTGATCAACTTGGAGACCAGCATCACCGCGCGGGGCGCATTCGCGCCGCACAAACACGTGCACTACCGCATGCACCCGGACAACATCGCCTGCCTCGCCGCGATCCGGCCGGATGCCTGCGCGCTGGCGAACAATCATGTCCTTGATTTCGGGCCCGCCGGCCTTGCCGACACGCTGACCGCGCTGAACGCCGCCGGAATCCGGGGTGTCGGCGCGGGCCTGACCGCCGAGCAGGCCGAGCGGCCGGCCACGGTGCCGCGTCCCGACGGCGGGCAGGTAGTCATCGCCGCGCGCGGTTTGCAATCCAGCGGGATTCCGCGCGGTTGGGCGGCCACCGAGCACGGACCCGGGGTCGCCCTCGTCAAAGACTTCTCTGACCGCCACGCCGCCGAGGTCGCGCACCGCGTCCTGGCGTACAAACGACCCGGCGACACCGTGATCGTCTCCCTGCACTGGGGCTCGAATTGGGGGTACGAGATCGATGCCGCCCAAGTGCGTTTCGCGCACCGGCTGATCGATGCCGGTGTCGACCTGGTGCACGGCCACTCCTCGCACCACCCACGTCCGATCGAGGTGTACCGCGGCAGGCTGATCCTGTATGGCTGCGGCGACACCGTCGACGACTACGAAGGCATCGAGGGTTTCGACACGTTCCGGCCGGCGTTGCGCCTGTTGTACTTCGCCACGGTCGACCGCGACAGCGGCAACCTGATCACGTTGCGGATGACCCCGATGCGAGCGCGGCGCATGCGGTTGGAACGCGTGGGGGGCGACGACGTCGCATGGCTGCGGTCCACCCTGGATCACGTCAGCCAACCGTTCGGCACCCGTATCCAGGACACCTCCGACGGCAACCTCACCGTCAACGCGCAATGACCCCGGCCGACCGCCTGCGCTAACCGCGTGCGGCCGGCCCGGGATATGGCAGCAGCGCCATTTCCCGCGCATTCTTGATCGCGGTGCTGACCTGTCGTTGTTGGCGCACGGTCAGCCCGGTGACCCGCCGCGACCGAATCTTGCCGCGGTCGGACACAAACATTCGCAGCGTCGGGACGTCCTTGTAATCGACCGCGCTCAGCCCGAGGCTGTCCAGCAGATTCTTGGCGCGTTTGACGTCGGGCTGGGCGCCGCGAGGGACGCGCCGTGATTTGCCGGCCACCTACCAACTCGCTTTCCGCACACCGGGCAGCTGGCCGCGGTGGGCCAACTCGCGGACCCGGACCCGGGACAACCCGAACTTGCGCAAATGACCGCGGGGCCGGCCGTCGACCGCGTCTCGATTGCGCAGCCGCACCGGGCTGGCATCCCGTGGTTGCCGGGCGAGCTGCGCTTGTGCGGCCTGCCGTTCCTCGGCCGTGCTGGCCGGCGATCGGATGATCTCTTTGAGCTCGGCGCGACGCTCGGCATAACGCGCGACGATTGCGCGACGCCGGTCGTTTTTGACCACCTTCGATTTCTTGGCCATGCTCAACGCTCCTCGCGGAACTCGACGTGGCGGCGGATCACCGGGTCGTACTTGCGCAACACCAGCCGGTCCGGGTCGTTGCGCCGGTTTTTGCGGGTGACGTAGGTGTAGCCGGTGCCGGCGGTCGAGCGAAGCTTGACCAGCGGGCGGATGTCGGTGCGCGCCATCAGATGCGCTGCCCTTCGCGGCGTAGTCGCGCGACCACGGCCTCGATCCCGTCCCGATCGATCACCTTGATGCCCTTGGTGCTGACCCGCAGCTTGATCCGGCGATCCTCCGACGGCAGGTAATACGTCTTGAGCTGAATGTTGGGTGTCCAGCGGCGCCGGGTGCGGCGATGCGAATGGGACACCCGGTTACCGAAGCTCGGTGTGCGACCGGTGACCTGACAGTGCGCGGACAACGCGGAACCTCCCTCTTAATGAAAATCGTTTTCGACAAGAGCTGTCCGGCACTGTAGCGTGAAACCTGGCTAAATGAAAATCATTCCCAATAAGGAGGGCGATGCGGACTCCGGTGATCCTGGTAGCCGGCCAGACCGAAACCGATCCTGTGGTGGGAGCGCTGGTGCGCAGCCCGGGCACGCTGCTGGTCGAGCACCGATTCGACGGCCAGGTCGTGCGCCGAACCCTGGCGCGCTTGCGCGACGGGGTGTTGATGACCACCGACGCGGCGCTGGAACTCGCGCACGGCTGCGTGTCCTGCACGATCCGTAACGACCTGCTGATCCTGCTGCGCAAGCTGCACCGCCGCGCCGACGTCGATCGGATCGTCGTGCACCTGGCCCCCTGGCTGGAACCGCAACCGATCTGCTGGGCGATCAACCGGGTGCCGGTGCGGGTCGGGCCGGGTTACGTCGACGGCCCCGCCGCGCGGGATGTGGCCATCGCCGCCGTCGTCACCTGTCTGGACACAGTGCACTGGCTCGATCAGGTGCTTGGCGACGACGACGTCGGCGACGGACGGACCGTGGCTCAGGTGGTGGTCGGCCAGACCGAGTTCGCCGACGTCGTGGTGTCCAGCGACTCGGACCCGACCGTGCTGGCAACGCTGCGCCGCCTGGCGCCGCGCGCCCGGATCTGCCCGGACGCCAACCGGATCGAGCACACCCTGGCCGACCTGCATCCCAGCGCGCGGCAGGGTCGCAGCGACCAGCCGCACGCGCCGCTCCTGGCCGGCGAGCCAGTCCTGGATGCCGAGGGCCCGGTGCAACTGGTCGAGTTCAACGCCCGTCGCCCGTTTCATCCGCAGCGCCTGCACACCGCCATCGATCTGCTGCTGGAGGGGGTGATCCGTAGCCGCGGAAGGCTGTGGCTGGCCAGCCAAAACGACCAAGTGATGTGGCTGGAATCGGCCGGCGGAGGACTGCGGGTCAGCTCGGCGGGCAAATGGCTGGCCGCCATGTCCTCGTCGGAGGTGGCCTACGTCGAGCCGGAACGTCGCATCTTCGCCGACCTGATGTGGGAGTACCGCCACGGGGATCGACACACTGCGATGACCATCCTGGTCTGCGGTGCCCGACCCGCCGAGATCCTCGACGGCCTGCGCGGTGCGCTGCTCACCGACGAGGAACTGCTGGCCCCCGAGGAGTGGGCCGCCTACCCGGACCCGTTCGGCGACTGGCACACCGACTCGTGCGACGCCCTCGCCGACCCCAAAGAAGACCGCTCGCTGACCACCGGCCACGAAGGAGACCAGCCATGAAACAGGGCATTCACCCCGACTACCACCCCGTGGTCTTTCGGGACGCCACCACCGGCGCGGAGTTCCTCACCCGCTCAACGGTGACCAGTACCCGCACCATCGACTGGCCGGCGGCGCAGGGTGTGCAGACCTATCCATTGGTGGTCGCGGAGATCACCGCCGATTCGCACCCGTTTTGGACCGGTGACCGGCGCATCGTTGACAGCGCGGGGCAAGTCGAAAAGTTCCGACGCCGCTACGGGCAGCGTCGAGGCTAGCCCTGCGGGCCGGCAGTCCGGCCCAGGTCCGGCAAGTGCTCGGGGCAGTAGGTGTTGGCCGCGGCGCCGACGAATTGCCACGCCTGCGGGTTGGTGGTGCCCTTCGGCAAGTTGGTGAGCGCGAAGTGCACCGACTTGTTGGCATCGGAGTCGACGCCCCGGTCCATCCGCTTGCACACCAGCTTGCCCAGCCACGCGTTGTAGTCGCGGGGGCCGTAGATGCCGTAGCCCTGCAGTTCCGCGGCGAAATCGGTATCCGGGTCGGCGTGCGCGGGTGCGGCGAGGGCGACAGCAAAGGCAGCGGCGGTCGCGGCGGCAAGCCTCATCTTCATGGGCTGAATAGTACATCTAACGTTTTGATTTCAACAGACCAGGGACCATACCCCGGAGATGCAGCTAACACCCGACTGGGACAGTGATCAGGGCCACGTCCGGCGGGGTGCGCAGCTTATTAGCTTCTCTACTATTGTCCCTGGTATGGGTCGGGTTCCGGTGTGCGACAAGGACTCTGTCGCTGAAATGACAATCGACAATGTCCTTGACTCCTCGGGAAACATCGTTTTGCCCGATGGCGCCACGCTAACCACCTACTTGGATCGTCATATCGCCACGTTCGGGGACACCCCGGCGTATCGCTATCTGGACTACACCCGCGAGCGCGACGGCCAGGTCGTCGAACTGACCTGGACCGCGTTCGGGGCCAGGCTGCGGGCAACCGCGGCGCGGCTGCAGCAGGTGACCCAACCGGGTGACCGGGTGGCGGTCCTGGCGCCCCAGGGTGTCGACTACGTCGTTAGCTTTTTCGCGGCCATCCACGCCGGAAACATCGCCGTCCCGCTGTTCGCACCGGAGCTGGCCGGCCACGCCGAGCGCCTCGACGCGGTGTTGGCCGACGCGCGTCCCGCCGTCGTGCTCACCACCACCGCCGCGGCCGAGTCCGTCGGGGCCTTCCTGCGCAAGCTGCCGCCGCAGCGACGTCCCCGCGTCATCGCCGTCGACGCGATCCCGGATGCGGTGGGGGCGACGTTCACCCCGGTGGCGCTGGACACCGAGGACGTCGCCTACCTGCAGTACACGTCGGGCTCGACCCGAACCCCGGCCGGCGTCGAGATCACCCACCGGGCGGTGTGTACCAACGTGCTGCAGATGATCATCGCGGGCGGCCTGGACCTCAACGTCCGCAGCGTCAGCTGGCTGCCGCTGTACCACGACATGGGCCTGATGATGATCATGTACCCGGTGCTGTTCGGGCACTACATCACGTTGATGTCCCCGATGGCGTTCGTGCGGCGCCCGTACCGCTGGATCAAGGAGCTGGCCGCCGAATCGGCGCACGGACGCACCTTCGCCGCCGCGCCCAACTTCGCCTTCGAGCTCGCCGCCCAGCGCGGCCTGCCGCCCCAGGGCGACACCCTTGACCTCAGCAATGTGGTCGGTCTGCTCAACGGCTCGGAGCCGGTGACCATGGCGGCCATCGACCGGTTCACTGAGGCATTCGTGCCCTACGGGTTGCCGCCGACCGCGGTGAAGCCGTCGTACGGCATGGCCGAGGCCACCTTGTCCGTCGCCAGCATCGCCGCCAACGCTCGGCCCAGCGCGGTCTACCTCGACCGCGAGCAGCTCGGCGCCGACCGGCGGTGCCGGTCGCGCCGACGCGCCGGGCGCGGTGACCTGGTGTCGTGCGGTCAGCCGATCTGCAGCCAGTGGGCGGTGATCGCCGACCCCGAGACCGCGGCCGAGCTGCCCGACGGGGTGGTCGGGGAGATCTGGTTGCACGGCGACAACATCGGACGCGGCTACTGGGGCAGGGAGCGCGAGACCGAACAGGTGTTCCGGAACAAGCTGCAGGTGAGGCTGGAGCAGGGCAGTCACGCCGACGGCGCCGCGGTGAGCGGCCTGTGGCTCCGCACCGGCGACCTGGGCGTCTACCTCGACGGCGAGCTCTACATCACCGGCCGGATCAAGGACCTGATCATCATCGACGGCCGCAACCACTATCCGCAGGACATCGAGGAAACCGTCTCGCAGGCCTCGCCGGCGGTGCGGTCCGGCTACGTGGCGGCGTTCTCGGTGCCCGCCGACG
>PPEA01000525.1 GCA_002967005.1 Mycobacterium talmoniae | reverse complement strand
CGCCGAACCTGGACGCGCTGGCCGCGCTGCTGGGCCCGGCGCTCGCCGACCGGCCGGACTTTTCCGGTGAGCCCGCCGATGCGTTGCGGCACCTGGTGATCGTCGTCGACGACCCCGACTACGACCTGAACGCCTCCACGCTGTCGGCCGGCTGGGCCGGGGTCACCGTGATCCAGCGCTCCACCACTGCGCCGCACCGCGAGCAATACTCGGACCCGGAGCGGCCCATCCTGCGCATCGCGGACGGTGCGATCGACCGCTGGCAGAGCGGTGGCTGGGAGCGTTATGCCGATGCTGCCGACCAGCTCGGCGTCGATGAGGCCAGCCACCTGGCCCGGCGGCTGTCGCGTTGGGACTCCAACCCCACCCACGCCGGGCTGCGGTCGGCGGCCACCCGCGGAGCCACCTTCACCACGCTGCTGGGCATTCCGGACGCCAGCCAACTCGACGTACCGTCGCTGTGGGCGCCGAGGCGCCGCGAGGACGAGCTGCGGGTCCCGATCGGGGTCACCGCCACCGGTGAACCGCTGATCTTCGACCTCAAGGACGAGGCTGAGGGCGGCATGGGCCCGCACGGCCTGATGATCGGTATGACCGGTGCCGGCAAGTCGCAGACGCTGATGTCGATCCTGTTGTCGCTGTTGACCACCCACTCCGCGGACCGGCTGATCGTGATCTACGCCGACTTCAAGGGTGAGGCCGGCGCCGACATCTTCCGCAACTTCCCGCAGGTCGTCGCGGTCATCTCCAACATGGCCGAGAAGAAGTCGCTGGCCGACCGGTTCGCCGACACGCTGCGCGGTGAGGTGGCTCGCCGGGAGTTGTTGCTGCGCGAGGCCGGCCGCCGGGTTCAGGGCAGCGCGTTCAACTCGGTGCTGGAATACGAGGCCGCCCGCGAGCAGGGCGGGCCGGCGGTGGCGGACCTGCCGCCGATCCCGACCTTGTTCGTGGTCGCCGACGAGTTCACCCTGATGTTGGCCGACCACCCCGAATACGCCGAGCTGTTCGACTACGTGGCACGTAAAGGCCGGTCGTTCCGCATCCACATCCTGTTCGCGTCGCAAACCCTGGACGTCGGCAAGATCAAGGACATCGACAAGAACACCTCCTACCGGATCGGGTTGAAGGTGGCCAGCCCCAGCGTGTCCCGCCAGATCATCGGCGTGGAGGACGCCTACCACATCGAATCCGGCAAGGAACACAAAGGTGTGGGCTTTTTGGTGCCCGCCCCGGGCGCGGCGCCGATCAAGTTCCGCTCCACCTACGTCGACGGCATCTACGACCCGCCTCGCGAAGCGAAAGCCATTGTGGTGCACTCGGCTCCGGAGCCGCGGCCGTTCACGGCGGGACGAGTGGAACCCGACCACGACACGGTGGTCACCGGCGTCGACGACGACGACCTGATCGGCCCGCCGCGCAAGCTGATCGCCACCATCGGCGACCAGCTCGCCGAATACGGCCCGCGGGCACCGCAGCTGTGGCTGCCGCCGCTGGACGACCCGATTCCGCTGGGCGCCGTGCTGTCCCGGGCCGGGGTGGGACCCGGCCAGTTCCGCTGGCCGCTGGGCGAGATCGACAAACCGTTCGAGATGCGGCGCGACCCGCTGGTGTTCGACGCCAAGTCCGCGGCCGGCAATGTGCTGATCCACGGCGGCCCGAAGTCGGGTAAGACGACCGCGCTGCAGACGTTCATCATGTCGGCCGCGCACCTGCATTCGCCGCGCGAGGTGACGTTCTACTGCCTGGACTACGGCGGCGGTCAGCTGCGGGCAGTGGAGGACCTGGCGCACGTCGGCAGTGTCGCCTCCCCGCTGGAGCCCGAGCGGATTCGGCGCACCTTCGGTGAGCTGGAGCAGCTGTTGCTGTCTCGTCAGCGCCGTGAAGCGTTCCGGGATCGGCGTGACAACGGCTCCGCGCTCGACGACGGGTTCGGCGAGGTGTTCTTCGTCATCGACAACCTGTACGCGTTCAGCCGGGACAACACCGACCAGTTCAACACCCGAAACCCGCTGCTGGCCAAGGTCACCGAATTGGTCAACGTTGGACTGGCCTACGGCATCCACGTGGTCATCACCACCCCGAACTGGCTGGAGGTGCCGCTGGCGATGCGTGACGGGCTGGGGCTGCGCCTGGAGCTCAAGCTGCACGACGCTCGCGATTCCAACGTGCGGGTGGTGGGCGCACTGCACCGCCCGGCCGAGGCCGTGCCCGCCGACCAGCCGGGTCGCGGCCTGACCATGGCCGCGGAGCACTTCCTGTTCGCCGCACCGGAAACCGAGCAGGTGGACGCGGTCAACGCCCGGTACCCCGGGGTCACCGCCCCGCCGGTGCGGCTGCTGCCGACCAACCTGGCGCCCGACGCGGTCGGCTCGCTGTACCCGGGGCCGGAGCGGGTGGTGATCGGTCAGCGGGAAGAGGATCTGGCTCCGGTCGAACTCGACTTCACCGACAACCCGCTGCTGATGGTGTTCGGGGACAGCAAGACCGGCAAGACCAGCCTGCTGCGCCACATCATCCGCACGGTGCGCGAGAACAGCACCGCCGACCAGGTGGCGTTCACCGTGTTGGACCGGCGGCTGCATCTGGTCGACGAGCCGCTGTTCCCCGACAACGAGTACACCGCCAACCTCGACCGGGTGATCCCGGCGATGATGGGCCTGTCGGCGATCATCGAGCAGCGCCGCCCGCCGGCCGGTCTGACGCCGGCCGACCTGTCCCGCTGGACCTACACCGGGCACACCCACTACCTGCTCATCGACGATGTCGACTCGATCCCGGACACCCCGGCGATGACCGGACCGTATGTGGGGCAGCGGCCGTGGGCGAACCTGATCGGGCTGTTGTCGCAGGCCACCGATTTGGGGCTGCGGGTGATCGTGACCGCACGGGCCTCCGGCTCCGGGCACGCGCTGATGACCAACACGCTGCTGCGCCGGTTCAACGACCTGCAGGCCACCACGTTGATGCTGTCCGGCAACCCGCAGGACGGCGGAAAGATCCGCGGTCAGCGATTCAGCCGGCTGCCGGCCGGGCGGGCGGTCCTGTTGGGCGACAGCGACGTCGCGACCTACGTCCAGCTGATCAACCCGCTCGTCGACCAGAGGTTGGCGCGCTGATGTCCGTGATGTTCGAACGAGGGAAGGAGTACCAGTCATGACGCTACGAGTGGTTCCCGAAGGTCTGGAGGCGGCCAGTGCCGCCGTCGAGGCGCTGACCGCCCGGCTGGCGGCCGCCCACGCCGGGGCGGTGCCGGTGATCGCCGCGGTG
>PPEA01000524.1 GCA_002967005.1 Mycobacterium talmoniae | reverse complement strand
CCAAAACGCTCGTCCGGGCGGGGGGTGCCGGCGGCGGTGGCCACCGACACCGAGCCGACCCAGGAGACGTCACTGCGCCGCCGGCGCCGCACCGGGCTCACCGATCCCGGCCACCGGTACGAATACCTGGAAACCGACGACCCGCACTACTTGGCGTCGGACCGCGGGGCTGGTCCTCTCGGTTTCACTGGCACGATTCCCAAAGCCGGCACCCAAGCAACCGGGCTGGCCACCTTGGCCGTCGATGGGTTTGGTGGGGGTCCGCGGGTGCCGTTGGTGCCGGAGACGTGGGAGGGGGAGTCGTAGCTGAGGGAACTTGTGGTGGGGTTTTGTGGACTATTTGGTGATCGAGTTGGAAGGGGTTAAGTGATGAGTTTGTTGGATGCGCATATTCCGCAGTTGGTGGCGTCGGAGTCGGCGTTTGGGGCTAAGGCGGCGTTGATGCGCTCGACGATGGGTCAGGCTGAGCAGTCGGCGTTGGCGGCGCAGGCGTTTCATGTCGGGGAGTCCTCGGCGGCGTTTCAAGGCGCGCATGCCCGGTTTGTGGCGGTGGCGGCGAAGGTGAATGCGTTGTTGGATATCGCGCAGGCCAATTTGGGTGATGCCGGTGGCACGTATGTGGCGACCGATGCGGCGGCGGCCAGTACGTACACGGGATTCTGAAAGGTTTTGTGATGTCGCAGATTATGTACAACTACCCGGCGATGTTGTCGCATGCCGGGGATATGTCGGGGTATGCGGGCACGTTGCAGGCGGTGGGTGCCGATATTGCTAGTGAGCAGGCGGCGTTGTCGTCGGCGTGGCAGGGCGATACGGGGATGACGTATCAGGCGTGGCAGGCGCAGTGGAATCAGGCGATGGAGGAGTTGGTGCGCGCGTATGCGGCGATGGCGGGCACCCATGAGTCCAACACGTTGGCCATGCTTGCTCGGGATAACGCCGAAGCCGCCAAATGGGGCTAATGCCGTGACCTGTAGTTCATCGAGATCGACGCTGGCGCGGGGTAAGTCGACAGACCCTCGCGCTGGCGTCGATCTCGGCACCGCCGCCGGGGAGCGTCCCGATGGGGCGTGAACCTAACGCCGCGGAACTGACCGTCGAGCAGGCCTGGTTCATCGCGGAAACCATTGGGGCCGGGATGTTTCCGTGGGTGCTGGCGATCACCATGCCCTACACCGACACCGCGCAGCGGCCGGCGTTCGTCGAACAGCAGACCGCCGAGCTGACCCGGATGGGCGTGATGTCGCCGGAGGGCGTCGTCAACTCGGCCGTGGCCGACTGGATCCGGGTGGTGTGCTTCCCGGAGCGCTGGCTAGACCTGCGCTACGTGGGACCCGGCGCGTCCGGGGAGTCCAACGATCTGCTGCGCGGCATCGTGGCGCGGCGCGGCCGCAACACCGTGGTGGCGCTGCGCAACGCGCAACTGGTCACGTTCACCGCGATGGAGATCGACGACCCGCGCGCGCTGGTCCCGGTGCTCGCGGCGGGCCTGGCCCACCGGGCGCCCGCCCACTTCAGCGAGTTCACCCTGCCGGCCCGGGTCGGGGTCCGAGCCGACGAACGGCTACGCGCGGGTGCCCCGCTGGCCGACGTTCTGGAATACCTGGGCATCCCATCCTCGGCGCGGGCAGTGGTGGAATCGGTGTTCACCGGCCCGCGCAGCTACGTCGAGGTTGTCGCGGGCTGCGACCACGACGGTCAGCACACCACCACCGAAGTCGGGATGAGCATCGTCGACACCACGGCGGGCCGGATCCTGGTCAGCCCGTCGCGGGCCTTCGACGGCGAGTGGGTCTCCACCTTCAGCCCCGGCACCGAGTTCGCGATCGCCACCGCGATCGACCAGTTGACCGCCGACCTGCCGGGCGGCCACTGGTTCCCCGGCCAACGGCTGGCCCGAGATTTCACCACCCAGCGGTCCTAGCAGAAAAAGAAGAGAGCACTCATGTCTGAAGCCCCGGTGATGTCCGGCGCCGTCATGCCCATCGTCCGCGTCGCCATACTCGCGGAAAGCCGGCTGAGCGAAATCGCGCTGCCCGCGGAGCTGCCGCTCCGCGAAATCCTGCCCGCGGTACAGCGTTTGGTCGCCCCCGACACCGACGAGGCCGAGCCCGGCGCCGACCCGGTCGGTGCCGCCCGGCTGAGCCTGGCCCGATCGGCGGCGCGCCGTTCAGCCTGGATGCCAGCCTGGACACCGTCGGCGTGGTCGACGGCGACCTGTTGCGCTGCGGCCGGTCCCGGTCGGCCCGGCCGCCCCCGGCATCGTCGAAGACATCGCCGACGCCGCCGTCATCTTCTCGGCCTCCCGGCTCAAGCGTGGGGCACCGCACACATCCAGCGCGGCGCGCTGGCCGCGGTGATCGGCTGCCTGCTGGCCGGGACCGGGCTGGCGGTCACCCACCGGGTGGTCAGCGGCGGCCCGATCGGGCTGGTCGCGGTCGCCGCGCTCGCGGTGCTGGCCGTGCTCGCCAGCCTGGTCAGCCGCGCCCGGTCCCCGCGCACCGCGGTGGCGCTGTCGATCGCGGCGTTGGCCCCGGTCGCCGCCGCCCTGACCCTGGTGGTGCCCGGCGATTTCGGGCCCGCCAACGTGATGCTGGGCGCCGCCGGTGTGACCGCGTGGGCGCTGGTCAGCATGATCCTGCCGGACCGCGAGGACGACCGCGCCGTCGCGTTCTTCACCGCCACCATGGTGGTCGGCGCCGGGGTGCTGCTGGCCGCCGGGGCCGCCACCCTGTGGCACCTGTCGTATCTCAGCCTGGGCTGCGGGCTGCTGGCCGCGGCCCTGCTGATCACCATCTCCGCCGCGCAACTGTCCGCGCTGTGGGCCCGGTTCCCGCTGCCGGTGATCCCGGCCCCGGTGACCCCACCCGTCGGCCCCGTCGACGCGGGTGGCTGGAGGATCTGCCGCGCCGGGTGCGGCTGTCCGACGCCCACCAAAACGGCTTCATCGCCGGCGGGTGCTGCTGAGCGTGCTGGCACGGTGGCGGTCGCGGCGCGGCCCGAGACCGTCGCCGTCGTCGGCTGGTATCTGGTCGGTGCCGTCGGCCTGGCGTCCATTCTGCGTGCCCGGGTGTGGGATTCGGCCGCCTGCAAGGCATGGCTGTTGGCCCAGCCGTTCCTGGCCGCGGCGGTGCTGCTGGTCTGCTACGCCGCGACCGGACGCTACCTCGCCGCCGGCGCTGCGCTGCTGGTGCTGGCGGTGCTGGTGCTGGTGTGGGCGGTGGCCGCACTGAACCCGACGATCGCCTCCCCGGACAGCTACTCGCTGCCGATGCGGCGGCTGGTGGGTTTCCTGGCGTCCACCTTGGACGCCTCGCTGATCCCGGTGATGGCCTACCTGGTCGGCCTGTTCACCTTGGTGCTCAATCGATGAAACGTGTCGTATTACCCTGGCTGGCAGTGGGTTTGACCGCACTGCTGGCCAGCGCACCGGCGCTGGCGATCAGCCCGCCGCAAGTCGACCAGGCGGTGCCCCCGCCGGACGGCGCCCCGGGTCCGGTGGCGCCGATGGATCAACGCGGCGACTGCGTTGCCGCCGCGGTGCTGCCCGGCACCCAACCCGGGACGGCCACCGCCGCTCAGCAGCTGATGAACCTTCCTGCGGCGTTTCAGTTCTCCCGCGGCGAAGGCCAGACCGTGGCCATCCTGGACACCGGGGTGCGGCCGGGACCCCGGCTGCCGGCCGTCGACGCCGGCGATGACTACCTGGCGACGACCGACGGGCTCACCGACTGCGACGGGCACGGCACCCTGATCGCCGGGATCGTCGCCGGGCAGCCGGCGCGACGGGTTCGAC
>PPEA01000523.1 GCA_002967005.1 Mycobacterium talmoniae | reverse complement strand
CGTGGCCCGGCCTGACCCCGCAGCGCGGCAATCAGCGCTCGGCG
Organism: Mycobacterium talmoniae; assembly: GCA_002967005.1. Classification (GTDB taxonomy): domain Bacteria; phylum Actinomycetota; class Actinomycetes; order Mycobacteriales; family Mycobacteriaceae; genus Mycobacterium; species Mycobacterium talmoniae. The sequence continues at coordinate 5,464 of PPEA01000523.1, read as the reverse complement.
CTGCGGGCGCTGCACCCGCTGTCGGTGCGGCGGCTCGACGGCCACGCCCGATGCCCGCCGGCCTGCTGGCGCAGCTGCGGTGGCCCAGCGCGGTGACGCGGGTGCGGGCCCGCCACGCCGCGGTATAGCCTTTGGCCTTTGGCCTTGGGCCGCGAGCGTGCACAAATGTACGCCAACCCCGCTCGGGACTGGCATTTTGTGCACGCTCGCGGCGGGGCCGCGCGCCCGCGGCGGGGCCGCGCGCTAACCGGACATGAACGGGTGCAGGAAGCGCAGGGTGCGGCGCAGATACTCCGGCTGGCTGACGTGCAGAATATGGTTACCGGGAAACCAGTGCAGCGCACAGCGATCCCAATGCTCCCACAGCATTTCGGCCTGCTCCGGCGGCGCCAACCGGTCACCGAGGCCGGTGATGATCAGCCGGCGCTCCCTGGGGATCACCGGCGCATAGTTCAGCGGCGAGTGATACGCCGAGGCGGCCGCAAACTCCTCACGGCTGATCCGGCCGAGCCAATGCCCCAGGGCAAACAGCTTATTGGCCGGGAACCAGTCGTCGACCTCGGATTCCACCGACACCACCGGCACGTTGGGAATCACCGCCTCCAGGCGGTCCTCCACCGCCGCCAGCAGCGCCGCGGTGTAGCCGCCCAGCGACATCCCGGTCAGCGCGATCCGCTCGACACCGGTGTAGCGCAGATAGTCGATCACCGACCGGAAGTCGTGCACGGCCTGCGCCATCGCCTCGGCGAACCCGGACATGCCCAGCGAGAAGTATCCGTAACCGCTGAACGGCGAACACTTTTCGGCGCGGCGGCCGTGAAACGGCAAGGTGTAGAGCAACACGTCGTACCCGGATCGGTAAAACGCGGGCAGCGAGAAGAACAACCCGTTGAACAGGTACGGCGAACCCATAAAGCCGTGGATGACGCACAACGTCGGCCGCGGCCCGTCGTCGTGCCGCCAATGCTGGGCGCGCACGATGTTGTTGCGCGACAACGTGCGCCACCGCTCACGCATCGCCGGGTTGACCGCCTCGAAGCCGCTGGCGAACGCGATATTGCTGACGTTGCCGCGTGCCACCCACTCGGCCACCGGATTGGCCGGCCGCGACGACACCCGCGGCAACTCCGTCGGGGCCGGAAACGACTGCGTCGCATCCTGATTGGCGGCCAGCTCGGCGTAGAAGCCCAGACTCGCCCGCTCGGCGCTGGACTGGTCGCGGCGCGCGGCGGCGGCCAGGCACCGGGGGCACCATCGCCACCCCGACCAGCGACGCGATCGCGGTGCGCAACCCCAGATCGGCGATGGCCGACGCGTCGACGATCACGCGTTGACCGGCCGACAGCGCGGATCGCGGGGGCAGACCCTCGGCGCCCGCCTCGGCGCCGGGAACGTCGGGAACCGGAATCGGTGGTTCGAGGACAGAGGCGTCGGACGGCATTGTCGCGGCCTTTCTCGGTAGAGGTCACCCAACCGTAACCGGGGCCGCGCCACCGGCGTGGCGGTTCGCGGCGCCGTGCCGCCCACGGGCTCACCAACACGCTATTTACTGCGACCGCCGGTCCCGGTAAATTGCGGACCCGAGACGCCGACCGACCGGTTGGTGCAAGTTCGGCCAAATGGCAGCAGAAAGGCCCGTAAATGCCCGATTCAGCATGGATGGACGACGACCTGGCGGCCCTGCGTGATCTCGCGCGCGCCTTCATCGACAAGGAACTGGCCCCCAACATCGACAAGTTCATCGAGCAGCACCACGTCGACCGCGACTTGTGGACCAAGGCAGGCGAGCTGGGCCTGTTGTGTCTGTCGATCCCCGAGGAGTACGGCGGCGGGGGCGGCACCTTTGCGCACGAGGCGGTGCTGATCGAGGAGCAGGCCCGGTGCGGCGATACGTCGTGGGGGGTCACCCTGCACAACGGCATCGTCGCGCACTACCTGCTGGCCTACGGCAGCGAGGAGCAAAAACGGCAGTGGCTGCCGAAGATGGCCAGCGGTGAAGTGGTGGGCGCCATCGCGATGACCGAACCCGGCACCGGATCCGACCTGCAGAACGTGAAGACCAAGGCCATCCGCGAGGGCGACGAGTACGTCGTCAACGGCTCGAAAACCTTCATCACCAACGGCCAACAGGCCGACCTGATCATTGTGGTGGCCAAGACCGACGCGTCCGCGGGCGCCGGCGGGATCTCGCTGGTGCTGGTGGAGGCCGACCGCCCGGGCTTCCGGCGCGGCCGGGTGCTGGAGAAGGTGGGCCAGAAGGGCCAGGACACCTCCGAGCTGTTCTTCGAGGACGTCCGCATCCCGGTGTCGAACCTGCTCGGGGACAGCGAGGGGCAGGGCTTCATCCAGCTGATGCAGCAGCTGCCGCAGGAGCGGCTGATCATCGCGCTGGCGTCGGTGGCCGGCATGGAGGTCGCCCTGGAGCACACCCTGCGCTACACCAAGGAGCGCCAGGCCTTCGGCAAGCCGATCTTCGCGTTCCAGAACACCAAGTTCAAACTCGCCGAGATCGCTACCGAGGCCAAAATCGGCCGGGTCTTCATCGACGACTGCATCGCCCGGCACATCCGCGGCGAACTCGACATCCCGACGGTGGCGATGGCGAAGTGGTGGACCACCGAGCGGGCGATGGTCGCCGCCGACGAGTGCCTGCAGCTGTTCGGGGGCTACGGCTACATGGTCGAATACCCGATCGCGCGGATGTGGACCGACCAGCGGGTGCAGAAGATCTACGCCGGCACCAACGAGATCATGAAGGAAATCATCGCCCGCACCCTGTAATCGCCCGTGCCCCCTATTTACTGGGACGCATGGTCCCGGTAAATTGTCGGCTATGACGTCAGCAACCAGCCGGCGGACGCCGGTGCGCAGCGGGGACAGCGGCGCGGACTACGACGATCTGTTGGCCGTGCTGTCTGAGGGGTCGGTGCGGCGACGGTTCGATCCGTATCTGGACATCGCCTGGGATGCCCCGGAGATGGCGCTCGACCCCGACGATCCGCGCTGGGTGCTGTCCCCGGAGGTCGACCCGCTGGGCGCCACCTGGTGGTACCAGCACCAGCCGCTGGACCGGCAGATCGAGATCGGCAAATGGCGGACGTTGAACACGGTCAAGGTGGGGGCGGCGTTCGAGAGCATCCTGATCCGCGGGCTGATGGCGTTCATCATGAAGCTGCCCAACAACTCCCCGGAGTTCCGGTACGCCCTGCACGAGATGACCGAAGAGTGCAACCACATCCAGATGTTCCAGGAGCTGGTGAACCGCTCGGGGGCCGACGTGCCGGGGATGCGGCCGTTGTTCCGCCGGCTCTCGCCCTACATCGGCCTGGTCGGCCAGTACTCGCCGACCGCGTTCATGGCCGGAATCCTGGCCGGCGAGGAACCGATCGATCACTTCCAGAAGGCGCTGATCCGCGAGGGGGCCAACATCCCGCCCGCGGTGTTGCGGACCATGCAGATCCACATCGCCGAAGAGGCGCGCCACATCTCGTGGGCCAACGAGTTCCTCAAGGTCCACATGCCGCGGCGATCCCGCGGTATGCGGGCGTTTGGCAGCGTGGCGTTTCCGCTGGCGCTGCGCTGGCTGGCGCACGAAATCATGGCACCGCCGAAATCGTTCGCCGCCCGGTTCGACATCCCGGACGCGGTGATCAAGGAGGCGTTTTGGCGCAGCCCGCAGTCGCGCAAGATCCTGGCCGGCTACTTCGGTGAGATGCGGGCGCTGACCGAGGAACTCGGGTTGATGAACCGGGTCGGCCGCTGGGTGTGGAAGCGGTGCGGCATCGACGGCGAGCCGGCGCGCTACCGCAGCGCCCCGGATCGCTCGGCGCGCGCGATCCGCTGATGCCGCACGTCATCACGCAGTCCTGCTGCGGCGACGCGTCCTGCGTCTACGCCTGCCCGGTCAACTGCATTCACCCCACCCCCGACGAGCCGGACTTCGGTACCGCGGAGATGCTCTACGTCGACCCGGCCGAGTGCGTCGACTGCGGTGCGTGCGTGTCGGCGTGCCCGGTCGACGCCATCAAGCACGACAGCAAGCTGGCCGCGCACGAGACCGTGTTCGTCGCCCTGAACGCCGACTTCTACGCCACCCCGCGGCCACGGCCCATTCTCGCGCCCATCGTGCCGCCGCTGGCGGTGCGCGACGGCGGCGAGTTGCGGGTCGCGATCGTGGGATCCGGGCCCGCCGCGATGTACGCCGCCGACGAGCTGCTCACCATTCCCGGTGCCCGGGTGTGGATCTACGAGCGGCTGAGTCGGCCATACGGGCTGGCGCGCTTCGGTGTCGCACCCGATCACCGCCGCACCCGCGGCGTGGCCGACCACTTCGACCGCATTCGCGCCGACCCGCGGGTGGAGTTGGTGCTGGACACCGAGGTCGGCACCCAGATCGGCCACGACGAGCTGCGCGCGGAGCACCACGCCGTCATCTACGCGGTCGGCGCGGCCGCGGACCGCCGGCTCGAGATTCCGGGCATCCAGCTGCCCGGCGTCGCCTCGGCAACGGAGTTTGTCGCCTGGTACAACGGGCATCCGGACTTCGCCGAGCGAACGTTCGACCTGTCGCACCCGCGCGCGGTGATCATCGGCAACGGCAACGTCGCCCTGGACGTCGCCCGGATCCTGACCATGGACCCGGCGCTGCTGGCCGGCACCGATATCGCGCCGCACGCGCTGGAGGCGCTGCGCCACAGCGAGATTGAGGAGGTCGTGGTCGTCGGCCGGCGCGGACCGGCGCAGTCGGCGTTCACCGTCCCGAGTTGGCCGGGTTGTGCGCGACGCCGGGCGTGGCCGTCGTCGCCGACCACGATCGTGCCGGACGCCACGGTGACCGGTGCGGCCACCGGCGACACCGTGCACCTGCTGGCCGAATTGATCGACAACGCGCTGCGCTATTCGCCGCCGGGGTCGCCGGTCCGGGTTTCGGCCGTGCAGACCGACGATGCGGGGGTGCGGGTCGAGATCAGCGACACCGGCCTGGGCATGACCGACGCCGATCTGCGGATCGCCAACATGCGGTTGGGCGCCGACAGTGAGGTCAGTCCCGAGAACGCCCGCCACATGGGTCTTTTCGTGGTCAGCCGGTTGGCCCAGCGCCACGGCATCGACGTCCAACTGCGGGCGACGGGGCGCTCCGGCATCACCGCCGAGGTGTATCTGCCGCCGAGCCTGCTGGTCGGTGCCGCGGGTCAGACCGAACTTCCGCGGCGGGGCGCGCCCACGCTGACGCTCGCCGCCGGGGACACGGCCGACGCCGAGGAGTCCACGGACGTGGCCGACATCACCCGACGCAATGGGGCGGCGACCAGCGAGGCCACGGTGTCGCTGCTGCCGCAGCGCAAGCCGGGGTCCAGCGGCATCACCGGCGCCCCGGAGCAGCCGTCGACCCCTGCCGCTGAGCCACCGGAGCCGGCGGCCGAGGCCACCGGGAGCCGCAGCGCGAGCTGCCGCCGGCCGCGGT
>PPEA01000522.1 GCA_002967005.1 Mycobacterium talmoniae | reverse complement strand
ACCGGCCTCGACGGCTGGGGCGACGACGCGTTCCGGGAACGGCTCGAGGTGCTGTGCGCCTCGCTGCGCGCCGACGCCGGCCTGTCCGAGGCCGGCACCGCGATCGTGTTCGAGCAGCTGGTGGGCAACCTGGTCAATCGGCTTCGGTTGGAGGAGTTGATCACCCGGCATCCGGAGATCGAAGACGTTACGGTGCAGCGGCCCATCATCATCTGCGGGTTGCCGCGCACCGGGACCACCCATCTGCACAACCTGATCGCCGCCGACCCGGCGATCCGCTACCTGCCGTACTGGGAGAGCCTGGAGCCGGTCGCCACCCCGGGCGAAGCCGATCCGCAGGCCCGACGGGACCGCTGCGCCACCGGGCTGGAGCTGGTCAATACCTCGATGCCCGAGTTCAAACGCATGCACGACATGACCGTCGACCATGCGCACGAAGAGATTCAGCTGTTGGCCAACGACATCTCCGGCATGCTGTTCGAAACCACCTACTATCTGCCGACGTTCGCCGCCCACTACAAGGCACACGACCAGGCGCCGTCCTACGCGTATCTGAAACGGACGCTGCAGGCGCTGCAATGGCTGCGCGGCGGCACCCGCTGGGTGCTCAAGTCGCCGCAGCATCTTGAACAGTTCCCCACCCTGCTGGCCACCTTTCCGGACGCCACCTTTGTGGTCACCCACCGGGATCCGGTCGAGGTGACCCAGTCGATGGCCACCATGATCAGCTACGCCGCCCGGATGGCCTGCGCCCGCCCCGACCCGGTCAAGATCTCGCAGTATTGGCTCGACCGCGCCGACGACCTGCTCACCGGCTGTGTGCGGGACCGCGACGTGCTGCCCGCCGAGCAGTCCATCGATGTGCGGTTCGACGACTTCATGGCCGATGAGGAGGCGACCGTGGCCCGCATCTACGACCTGGCCGGGCAACCGTTCGACGCCCGCACGCGGCAGGCGATGGCCGCGTTTCGCACCGAGCATCCGCGGGGCCGCTACGGCGGTGTGCTGTATCAGCCGGCCGATCTGGGACTTGATCCCAATGCGGTCGCGACCCGGCTGGGCGGCTACCGCACCCGATTCGTCGTTGAGGCACCGGAGGAATCATGAACCAACCGATCACCGCGGAGGCCTGGGTGGCCACCGACCTCGGCGACCCGGCACGCGTGCTGGAGCGCCAGCGCGTCGAGGTCCGGCCGCCCGGCCCCGGGGAGATCCGGGTCGCGGTCCGCGCGTTCTGCCTGAACTTCAACGACATCGACATCATCCAAGGCCGCTACGCGACGCTGCCGCTGCCGGCGCCGTTCGTGCCGGGCATGGAATCGGTCGGCGTGGTGGAAAGCGCGGGGCTGGGCGCCGAACACCTGGTCGGTCGGCGCATCGTCGGCATCCCGGTGCTGGCGCACGGCGGCTACGCCTCTTATGCGGTGGTCGACGCGGCGACCGCGCTGGATCTGCCCGACTGGATCAGCGACGTCGACGGCGCCGCCCTGCATTACCCGTTTCATCTGGGCTGGTTCGCGCTGCGGGAACGGGGCCGGCTGCAGCCCGGGGAGACGCTGCTGGTGCACGCCGCCGCCGGTGGAACCGGTTCGGGCGCGTTGGTGCTCGGCAAGGCGCTGGGCGCCCGGGTGATCGCCACCGCCGGCAGCGACGAAAAGCTGGCGTTGTGCACCGAATTGGGCGCCGACCATGCGCTCAACTACCGCGACCCGGACTGGGCGGAGCAGGTCATGGAGTTGACCTACGGCCGCGGGGTGGACGTCGCGTTCGATGCCGTCGGCGGCGACGTGACCGTGCAGACGTTTCGCTGCATGGGATTCAACGGCCGCCACCTGATGGCCGGCTTCGCCCAGGACATCGCGCTGGAAGACGGCGACTACCTGTCGCCGCGGCCGATCGCGTACAGCAACTTCGACGTGTGCGGGGTGTGCCTGGTGTATGTGACCGACCCGCTGGCGGTGCGGCGCACCCTGGGCTTCAACTGGCCGGCCCGCTCCGAGGGGCTGGCGGCCCACGCCGCGATCCTGGAGATGCTGCGCACCGGCAAGATCCGCACCGTCGTCGGCGCCGAGGTGGGCTGGCCGGAGCTGCCGCAGGCGCTGGAGCGCATGGCCGCGCGGCAGACCACCGGCCGGCTGGTGGTGACCACGCCCTAAGCCGCGTGTAGCCCGAATAGCCTTGCGGCGTTGTCGTGGAACACGCCGCGCAACCAGTCGTCGTCGATGCCGGGCAATTCGGTGATCGCGGTCAGCGCGTCGCGGTACCCGTACGGGATGTTGGGAAAGTCGCTGCCGAACAGGATGCGGTCGCCGAGATCCCGCAACCGGTGCTGTTGGGTGGGCGGAAACGGCATCGTCTCTTCGGAAAACGACGTGAACGCCATCGTGGTGTCCAGCCGCACCTGGGCGGCGGACTCGCAGATGTCGAGGAACTCGGTGTACTCCGGCATACCCATGTGCGCGACGATCAATGGCAGCCGGGGAAATCGGTGCAGCAGCTTACGGATCGGTTCGGGCCCGGTGTGCTGTCCGGGTACCGGGCCGGAGCCGCAGTGGATGACCACCGGGACGCCGGCGTCCTCGATGACGCCCCACACCGGGTCCAGCAGCGGATCGTTCGGGTCGAAGCGGCCCACCTGCAGGTGTGCCTTGAACACCCGGGTCCCGCCCCGGATGGCCGCCGCGACATAGGATCCGGCGTCGGGTTCGGGGTAAAACGTCGCGGTGGCCAGGCAGTCTGGGGTGGTGCGGGCGAACTCGGCGGCCCACTGGTTCAGCCACGCCGCCATCTGCGGCTTGTGCGGGTACACCAGCGAGGTGAACCCCCGCACCCCGAACGCGCGCAGCGTCTCGATGCGCGCGATCTCGTCGGTGCGGTAGCTGATCGGCCACGGCCGCCCGATCAGCGGACCCTGCGAGTCGAAGTAGTGCCACACCTTGTCCATGACCGATTTCGGCATGAAATGGGTGTGCACGTCGACGAGGCCGGGCAGACCGAGCTCCGACCAGACCCGGCGGACCGCGTCGGCCTCGTCGAGGATCATCCCGTTCTCCGTTCGCGACTGCGCGGATCGATACGCTTTACCCCGCGTATTGCGGATCAAACCGCACATTCAGCAGGCGGTCACTGCGGCAGCCCGCGCTGGTCGGCCTCGGCGCGGTAGCGGTCCACCCACTCGTCGGAGCGCCGGTTGGCCTGGCGTTCCAGCACCGGCTCGGGCGCCAACCCGGGATCGAGGCCCAGGGCTTCGAGTACCTGGGCCACAAACGAGGTCAGGTTGCGCCACAGCACCGGGTAGGCGACGTCGATCGGGGTGATGTTCTCATCGGCGAACCAGTTGCGCCAGCCCTGCTCCTGGTCGCGCAGGTTCTGCACGATGTGGGCGATGGCGCCGGCGTGGTACTGGGCCTGCGAATCACGTTCGGGATCCGGGCGTCCCCGCCACACCTGCGTTTGCACGGCCCGCCAAAACGACACCGCCTGGGACACCACGTCGGGGCGGTAGACGTGCACGTACACTGGTTCGCTGCCGATCACGTCGCGGATCGCGGCGCGCAGCCCGTCACCGGTGCGGTCCGGCAGGCCCGCCGCCCGCTGCTGCAGCAGTTCGGTCTGGTTCCACATCAGCTTGCCGCCCCAGATGCCGTTGGGGGTGCGGCCGGAACTGCGGATGTGTTCGCGCCAGGCGACCGGGGTCGCGGTGTCCGGCACCCCGGGCTCCAGCGGATCGAGCAGCCGCAGAATCGACTCGTCGGTCACCCCGGCGAACCACTCCCGCGGCTGCGGCGCCATCCCCGTGCTGGGCAGGTATTGAAAGAACTCCTGTGGCTCGCCCGCACTTCCGGTGGCGCGCAACGATTCCACCAGCAGGGTGCTGCCGCTGCGCTGGGTGGCCAGCACCAGATACGACGACGGGGTATCAGACATCGCGGAACCTACTGTTGGACTTCGTCTTCGATGCCGCGGTCGGCGGCGATCGCCGATCGGCTGGTCACCGGCTTGTGGTGGATCTGCAGATACGTCTCGGTATAGCGTTCCGAAATCCGGGTGCCGGCGAACTCCGACGGGATGACGTCGCCGGTGCGCTGGCGCCACTCGTTGAGTCGCACCGCCAGGTCGTCGGCGACGGCTGCGGCGTGGTCGGTCTCGCCGGCGTCGCCGTCGAGCAGGTTTTTGGACTCGGTGGGGTCGGTGCGCAGATCGTAGAGCTCCCGCTGTGGCCGCGGCGAGGCCACCAGCGGCGCCACCGCCTGCCCGGACGGGCTCTCCTCGATATCCCACGGCAGGTCCAGCAACGGGCGCCGCGCGTAGTTCTCGATGTAGCTGTAGTCCTTGGTGCGGATCGCGCGAATCGGATCGAACGAATCGTGATACGTCTTGGCGGTGTACACGTGGTCGCGTACCGGGGCGGTGCCAGGCTCGGCTTTCGCCAACTCGTCTGCGTGCGAAATACCCTCGATCTCGTCGGGTTTGGCGACGCCGAGGAAATCGAGCAGCGTCGGCAACAGATCGACGCCGCTGAACAGGTCGTCGTAGACCCGGGGCGCGATCCCGCGCCGAGTCGGTGGCCGGATGATCAGCGCGACACCGGTACCGGCGTCATACAGCGTGGATTTCGCCCGCGGGAACGCCGGCCCGTGGTCGGTGACGAACACCACCCAGGTGGTGGCGTCCAACCCGGTCTCGGCCAGCGTGTCCAGCAACTCGCCCACCGCCGCGTCGGCGGTGGTGATCGACCCGTAGAACTCGGCGAGGTCTTGCCGCACGTCGTCGGTGTCGGGCAGGTAGTCCGGCACGTCTACGGCGGCTGAGTCGGCCGGCCGGTAGCGGTCGGCGGGATAGGGCCGGTGCGTTTCAAAAAAGCCCGCGGTCAACAGGAACGGTCGACCGGTGTCGGCGTGGTCGCGCAGCCAGCGCTGGGTGCGATCCACCACGTACTCGCAGTAGGAGTTGGACACGTCGAACTCGTCGAAACCCAGCCGCGCCGGAAACGACGTCTCGTGCTGCATGCCGAACAACGCGGAGTGCCAGCCGGATTCGCCGAGGATGTGCGGCAGCGTGCGCACCCCGGGCCGGTACTCCCAGCCGTGGTGGGCCAAGCCGACCAGCCCGTTGCTGTGCGGGTAGCGACCGGTGAACAGTGACCCGCGCGCCGGTGAGCACAGCGGCGCGGTGGCGTGGGCGCGGGTGAACAGGATGCCCTCGGCGGCCAGCGCATCCAGCCGCGGGCTGCGCACATCGGGGTGCCCGTAGACGCCGAGGTAGCGCCCCAGGTCATGCCAGTGCACCAGCAGGATGTTGTCTCGGTTGTGGTTGTTGTCGCTGATCGCGGTCACCTTCTCAGCTTGTGTTGTTGCGCTCCGCCGGTTGAGAGTATCGGTAGTGATGATTTTTTCTCCACGTTCGACCCTGCCGGCAGGCGTCACGGGCCCCATTGCGGGCACGTCTGCGCAGGTCAACGCGGTGTTGCCGGGCTGAGGGCGCCGCCGCCGTGGGCCAGGCCGCTGGGGCGCTGCACCCGTCGGCCCGCAGCGGGAATGTGGCCCGCCTCATAGCCTGATCCCCAGTCCAAAAGGGAGGAGTTCGGTCGGTGTCGTGGTTCTCCATCCGCATGGCCAGCGGCGATTCGATCACTGTCGACGGCGAGTTCACCATCGCCGATAACGGTGTGCTCACCGTGGTCCGCACCCAGTACCCCCAGCAGCCCGCCAACACCACCCATTTCTCGCCGGCGGCCTGGGTGTCGGTGGAGGTCCTGGTGCAGCAGCCGCGCGGCATCCCGGTCGGCAGCGCCCAGCTGGTGGGGTAGCGGCTCAGCCGCGGGGATCGGGCCGGGGCTCCCAGCCGTTTTCGGCGACGAACTCGGCGAGGGGACGCGCGTAGGCCCAGTTGTCCAACTCCAGGGCGGGCCGGTCCGGAAACTCCGGCACCGGTCCCAGGCACAGGATCGCCACCGGTTCGGCGTCGGCGGGCATCGTCAGCAGATGTGCCAGGCGGTGCGGATCGAACAGCGACACCCAACCCATGCCGAGGCCCTCGGCGCGCGCGGCGAGCCACAGATTTTGGATCGCGCAGGACACCGACGCCAGGTCCATCTGGGGCAGGGTGCGCCGGCCGAACACGTGCGCCTGCCGGCCGTCGCGCAGCGCGACGACCAGTAGTTCGGCGCACTCCCGGATGCCCTCGACCTTCAACGCCAGAAATTCCTGGTCGCGGGGGCCCAGCGCCTGGGCGGTGAGGTGCCGTTCCTCGTCGACCAGGGCGTGGATGCGGGCGCGCAGCGCCGCGTCGGTGATCCGGATGAACCGCCACGGCTGCATCAACCCGACGCTGGGTGCGGCGTGCGCGGCGTGCAGCACCCGGGCCAGCACGTCGTCGTCGACGGTGCTGTCCGGCACGAAGCGGCGCATGTCGCGGCGTTCGGCGATCACCCGATACACCGCTCGGCGCTCCGGCAGACTGAACGCGTGATCGGTCACCCGGTCATCGTGCCTTCTGCGCCGAGATCGACGGTAGCGAGGGCCGCGCTCGAGGTTTTTCGCGCTAGCGTCGACCTCGGCGACGAAGGGAGCCGCATCGTGAAGATTCCCGAGGTACTCGACCACCTGCCCGCCGCTGACGCGGCTCGGCGGGTCTACGGCGAGCCGTACCAGACGCCCGATGGCGCCACCGTCATCACCGTCAGCCGGGTGCGCGACGGTGGGGCGCTTGGGGTGTTCGTCGTCCGCGGCGATGACGCCTCCTGGGTGCCGGCCGTCGATCACAACCGGATCGCGTTGGTCGGGGTGATCACCGGCCTAGCGGCGGCCGTGATCGGCTGCCTGGCCATGCTGCGCCGGCCGCCGTGGCCGGATCTGCACGGCTGGATCGAGGTGGTGTGGCCCTCCCGTTAGGGGTTGTAGGCGACGCCGACCGCGCGGTAGACGTACTCCGGGGGCACGTCGAATGCCAGTGACCGCAGCGGAAGTTGGGTGAGCACATCACCGGGGATCGGCTGCTTGTAGTGCAGCGACAGCTCCCCGCTGAACCGGGGATTCACCGCGGCCAGGTCCATCTCCACCTGTAGACCGCGCGCCGAGATCTCCGCGCTGGCCGCGCCGGTTTGCACTGCGTCCCAACGCACGTCGACGATCCGGCCGGCCAGCTTCGGCAGCGAGGACAGGGTGGCCAACACCCGCTGGGAGGTCAGCACCAGCGACCCCACGTAGCTGGCGACGCTGTGCGGCGAACGCAGGCCCGGCACCGCGCCGCTGAACCGTCGGGTCACCGCGACGTAATCGGCCAGGTAGAGCACACCTTCGGCATCGACCTGGGCCCGCAAGTCGGCGGGCAGCTTGCCGATGCCGAACAGCCGGCGGATAAAGACGGGCACCAGCCCAGTATGCCCACGGCCGCACTGGTGTGGCGGTGCCCGTTGCGGCGCCCCGTGGTAGGGCTAAGCGATGGTGCCGGCTAACTCTGGCGAGTTGGGTGACAAGTTTCTAAACTACGCCCTAAGCCGCGCCTGTGCTGGTCAACGTGGACGGTGGTGGCCACGCTTCTGGTCATGGTCGTCGTGTCGCCAGCACGGGTTGCTACGCGTCCACGGTCACACTCGGAGCCCAGGGCAGCTACGACGCACAGGTCGCGCAGCCAGCGGGATTCGCTGTCGGCCCCGTGGCGGTCGCCATCGTCGCTGGTAAAGTGCCCTCAGCGTTGGAACTATCTGTGGGGGTGTCGTGCCGACCGTTTTGGAGCTTGAGCTGGAGGCGTTGGCGCGGTTATCGCCCCAGTTGCGACTGTTGGCAGGGTTGTTGAAGGGTTTCGGGGATCCGACGTTACATGCACCTCCGGCGGCCCCCTCGGATACGCCGTCGATGGTGGCGGCCCGGTCGGTGACCACGGAAACCCTTCCCGCGGTAGAGGAAACGGTGGCGGACCGGTTCGTTGTCGTAGGCGACTTGGTGGAGCGGGCCCGCATCGCATTTGCCGAAAGTGAGGCATCCTTGACCGCGGTGATCACCAGCGCGGGCAATCTGTTGCCGCCGACATCGCCGGGCAGTTGACGAATATGCCCGGTGAGACGGCCGTATCGCGACGCCCACCCGTGGGGCGTCCTTGGCGATGATGCCGGTGGGCGGGCGCGGATGATGCAGAAAGCATAGGGATGGTCACTCGCACGCAGATCGATGCGGGTAATCCGCCTGCGGTGCTGGCGATGATCGCTGCGTGGAAGCATTCGGCCCAGTCCATGGTGGACCACGCCGACAAGTACGTGCAGATGGTGACCTTTCCCGGTGGTCAGCCATGGTCGGGCCAGACCCGCGATGCCGCGGTCGGGACGGCCCAGAAGGATCAACGCGCGATTGCCGAGCGCGCGAGGCCATCGATGCGATGGCCGATGCGGCGGCCCGCGGAATCAATGACAACGTCATCCCGGCCTTGGGGGATGCCGGCAAGCGCACGGGGGTGCGTGGCCTGATCGCCGCCGCGGAGGCCGCGGGTTTTGAGGTGCACGACGATTTATCGGTGACCGACCCGACCCGCAAGGACGGTGACGCCCCGGACATCAAACGCACCCAGGATCGGGATAACTTCGCCCGCGAGATTCCCAAAGCCGCCCAGACATGGTGGGATGCCGAGCGGGCGGTGGCCGACCAGATCAACACCGACAAGGCCACGGTGGCCACCAGTTTCAACACCACCGCCACGGTCAACCCGTTCAGCGCCGCCGAGCTCAGCGACATCAGGCGGCTCATCGATCAGGCGATCGTGGATCTGATGGCCAAGATCCGCGGCACGAAGAAGGCCCTCGATGACGCGCTGAACACCGCCTACACCAATGGCCTCCAGTCCGAGGAAGGCAAAGCCGCGCTAAAGCGCGCCGATCAGCTCAAAAAAGAGCTTGCCGATCAGCTGGACACGTTGGGCAAGCTGCCCGACTACTCCCAGATCGACCCACGCAGCGTGCACACCGAACCGGATGGCGGGTTCACCTTCGAATACAAGACCCCCGACGGCAAAACCGTGCAGGTCCGCGGTCAGCTCAACAACGGCACCGGGAATTTCTTCGACGAAAACACGCAAACCACCTACATGTTCCAAAACGGCAAACTGACCAACGCCTACACCCTTGATGAGGGCCGGGTGGAGGCGAAGGTCGAACCGCTGTTTACCGCCGTTAGCCTGGTTGCGGGGGGCGGTGCTGTAATCAAGGCGGTAGGTGAATGGGGCTGGCAGGGCATCAAAGCCCTGTTCACCCGCGAAGCCCTCAGCGCCAGTTCTGGCATCGGCGCTGGCGGCGCCACTGAGACCGTCACATCCCGCGCCATCGTCGCCGCCGAGCAGCGCGCCGAAATCGCCGCCCACAACCTCGCCACCGGACCCGCCGAACACGCCCCGATACCCCATCCTCCCGCCGCCGCCTCGGGTGAACACACGCCCCCGGTCACGGTTGGTGAACACCACACGCCCGGCCATGTCCCCGAGATCGGGGAACCCCCAGTCCCGGCGCAGATTGCTCAGGAAGTGAGCGCTCTGCCACCGGAGATGAGCAGGTCAGCTGCCATAGCGGACAGGGTGACCGCGTTGGACCTCAGTCAGGAACAGGCGGCGCAAGTAGCCGATAGCGTCTCCAAAGGCGTTTGGGGAGGATCAGCGGGGATTGCCACACTTCCTGATGGAAGAATGATCGTGCTACCTAAACTGATAGATGCGAAGGTAGCGTTGATGGTGAACACTGACGGGTCAGTTACAAAATTTACGGGTGACCTTTACCAATTTTTGCCTTACCTTAAATGAAGGGACATGCGATGAATTCAGCATCGGTTGCCACGGTACTCGACTTCGAGGTCTACCTGCTCATGACGATGAAGCTGAGAATCAAAATGCTGCATGACGAAGCTCAATTAGAAGCCAAGCTAGCCGAACATCAACTTTCCCTTGACGACGGGGAACGCATACATGAGCGCATAGCCGAAGCTCTCGACGACGAAGCCTCCCGTTTTGCAAGAATGAAGAACCTGCTGGGTATTGCAGAGCCGGGTTCTGTATCGGTGAAGTACGGTAGCGTGTTGTGGCCGGGATTTGACTTCAACGCCACTGCTGGTGAGGATGGAGGAATTGAGTCGGCGCGGTATTGGCACACAAGACGTGATCCATCTCGCGCCAGTTCCCCAATCGGTCTGCCTATTTGGAGCATGGATGTAACCGAGTTCACGGAGCGATTTGGTCCTATTGTGGGTAGTCGTCAGTGGCCTCTCTTCGACAAACTTCTCCCCGCGTACGAGGAATGCGAATTCCTATGGGATGGGCAGAGTTATGGCGCGGGATTCAGCTGGGGTCTATTCATATTTTCGGCCAAATCATGGGATTGAGCCCGCCGAAGGGTGAGTTATTCGAAAGTCCTATCAGAGTTTGGGGCCCCCACCGCATCGACGGTCGCAGCGTGGGTCAAAACTGTGGGGCGACCGCGACGCCATCATGTTTCTCGGTGCTCTGTGGGATGGAAAATCGGAGCTCAGTAGCTTCCGAGGCGTTCGCGCAACACTGCGACATCGTGGGCGATAAGCCGGTCTATCCGATCACTTAGATCCTTTTCCGTGAGGGGTGCTGCGTGACTGAAGTCGGCCGTGTAAATGTAATCACCGTCATCCCTCACGTGGACCCAGGGGACAAATTTCTTGTCCCAGTCGATACCCCATCCCCGCGCGGGCTCGCAGTGTGACTGGACGATTGCCAATGCGGTGACTTCGGCATTGGACACCACGGTTACGTTTGCACCTGCGCGCGTTGACCGCACGGGGCGGAGGACAGAAAACTCGCCATCGCCGGCCTCTGTGTCGTTGGCGGGCTCGCGAAAGTAGTTCACATATTTGGGAATAACGATCCGCGGATGGGAACCTGACTTGGTCAGCCCAACCGAGCTGGCTACCGCTGCGCCTAATTCATATGGGGAAAGTTCGAACACCTCGACCGTGTCTGTATTGGGCTGTTGAGTCGCAAAGAAGCCCTTTGTGCCCGCGCGAAAGGCGAGTATCCGTGTATCCAAGGTGTCGGCGTAGCTGTGAATCACTCGACACTCGACCCAGATATCAGCGCGGGCATACGCCTCCATCCATTCCCGGACAATACGGGGGTCACCCCGGTCGAATCGATCAGAGAACGGTGGGGATTCATCGGTATTGTGGCCGTCCCGCCGCGAGATCGTCTCCGGCATGAATGGATATGGCAGGTGTTCGTAGCCGTGGTGGTCGCAAGTCCTTGCCAAATCAGCCAGATGGATGCTGCCCATCGACCGCAGCGTCACCCCCGTCATTCTTTAGCCTTCCGTCACTCGTCTCGCTTTGCGGTCACGCCTGCGCGGTCCTACGTTGAGGCGGGGTTCAGCCTAGGCCCTTGGCCGTCGCTGGGAAGGCTCGCCGGATGAATTGGCCGATATCGTTCGAAGTCTGTTAGCCACCACTGGAGGGGAGGACGGCATGGCGCGTGGATTTGTCAGCGTACTTGTCGGCGGCGCTGTGGTCGCCGCCGCGCTGGCCGGGTGTTCAACCGACAACAACACGCCTGCACCCAGAGGCGGCACCATCAGCTCCCACGGCATAGCGATCGCGCAGAGCAACACCGCCAAGGTGACCATCGATGGCACTCAGCACAAAGTCGACGGTCCCGTGGCGTGCACGGACTACGACGACGAATTCGTCATCGTCATCGGCCACGAACCCCACGGGGTCAAGGCCACGTTATCCACTGGAAACCCCCCTTCGGTGTCATCGGTCCACCTAGCGATATCGCCGGGACAACACTGCTGTACACCGACATTGCGGACAAGCCAAGGCCACCAAGGACGGCAAGGACTACACCATTACCGGGACCGCCTGGGGGATGGACGCGGCCAACAACGAGGTGACCAAGCCGTTCGAAGTCGAAGTCACCTGTCCATAGCGGCACAGCCAGGTGGAAGCCTCCTGTGTCGATACGGGGCGATCTGGTACGGCTGGAACTCACCGAGACCCGCCGAATCTAGCCACGCTTCCTAACACTCGGTTCGAAGTCTCCTGGACTCCGGGTGCCTCGAACGTGAGATTGGTTTGATAATCGTTTAGCCATGGTGTTGCAGACCGCCCGGCGCCAGGCCGTGGCCCCGTTGGTCGCGGTGTGCGCCGCGCTCGTCTACGCGGTGATGTGGCTCGGCTGGCGGCAGGACTGGGGCTGGCTGCAGGCCGTCGACACCTCGGCGCTGACCGCCGCGCACCACATCGGGGTGAAGCACCACGGGTGGGTGCAGTTCTGGCAGGTCCTGTGCACGGTGTTCAGCCCGGCCGCTTTTCGGCTGGTGGGCATGGTGGCGGTGGTGGCCGCGCTGGTGCGACGCCGGGTGTGGGCGGCGGTGTTCCTGCTGGTTGCGGTGGAACTATCCGAAGTCGTTAGCCATGTGGCCAAGGCGCTCGCTGAACGCCCGCGGCCGGTGACCGCGCTGGTGGCCGAACCCTCGTGGTCGTTTCCGTCCGGGCACGCGCTGGGGGTGACGGCCGCGGTGCTGGCCCTGTGACCGTGCTGCTGCGCTGTTGCGCCCGGCG
>PPEA01000521.1 GCA_002967005.1 Mycobacterium talmoniae | reverse complement strand
CGTGCCCGCCGACGCCAGCGCGTTAGCCCCGATCGGCGTGCCCGCCCTGCAACCCCTGGCCGAAGGTCTGCATCAGATTCGTCGGCGGCGGGGCGGGTGCGGCGGTGGGTGATGGCAGGCCAGCGGTTGGAAGACTGGCCGAGGACACGGGTGGTGCGGATGGAGCCGGTATACCGGGCGCGACACAGGCGCCGGACCAGCGTTGGGGGGTGCCGGTGTTGGCGAGCCCGTAGGGGCGGGTGCGGAGCCGCTAGATGGTGATAAAGCTGGCGCTTGTCCAACGTAGGTTGGCGTGGCGGAGGACGTCCCCGTTGGCGGTAGTTTCGGCGCCTGCCCTGCGTAGGTGGGCGCGTCTTGGGGCTGTGCGGCAGCTGCGCCGACGGACGTCGTCAGGTCGGGGGTGTCACCTACGAACGTTGATCTCGGATTCCCGGCCGACGGAGCTGGCGCGTCGGGAGGTGGAATGGGATTGCCCAGTGCTTGAGTGCCTTCAGGCGGGCCGAACGCATTCAGCGTTGTCTCAACTTGCTGGCGAATCTTCGCTGTGTTCGGAGATCTGAACATGCGGGTGGTGTCAAAGCCATTATCGCTGGCGAACTGTTGGGCAGAGACCTGGATGCCGTGCTTATCCAGGACGTGCTGAATGTCGGTAAGCATATTCCCCGCACACGCCGCAGCTTTGGCGTTGGCTTGCGTCTGACAGTCCGCCACCACCTCAGTGATCTTGCCGACTTTGATAGGAAGCGAGTCTTTGGACTGTTGGATCTCCTCGATCCTGGAGTTGCCGTTCTCGGCGATGGTCAGCAGAGCCGAGCGCAGCTCACTTGCTGAGTCATGGGCAGATTTGTTGGAGCGCCGTATGGTCTCGTACTTCTCGGCGGTCTCACGGGAAAGCCGCTCGCCTGCCTGGAACGCGTCACGGCCTGCGTCGGCGGTACGCCCTTCTTGGTCCGTCAGCGTCCCAGACCACGTCCGGTGCATCTGATCCTCATAATGACGGAATCCCGTTGCGATGTTCCCGAAGTGAGTCGATGCACTATCGACTATCTCCAGGTTCGATTCGGCCGGAAGCACATGACCTACAAGAAGTTCCGTCCAATCTTTAGACGACGATCCAGTCATTGGCAGAGCCCGTCAATGGTTGCCACGTCTGCATCCAAGGCACGCCGAAGCGGTTCTTGTACCGAATCTGGCTCGTCCGCGAGAAAGGCAATTCCAATTTCCTTCGACTGGTTGGCGAGCGATCGGATTGCTTTCACTAGACCGCCGGGGGCCGCGGGATTTGCTGCTAAGCGGTCTAAGAGATAGTCGCCCCCGGCATAAAGTGCCAAGCGTCCATTTGCAGCCGCTGCGAGTGCGCCAACGTCATCTCCCGGTACTGGGTTGGGCCGGTGGGTGTTTACCAATACCGCGTGACTCACCGTGTTGTACGCCTCGCACACGTTCGCTTTGGCCTTAGCGATCTGCTGATCGCTATATGTCGGCTCGGACGGCGGCGGCGGGGGACTGCTCTCCGGAACCGGCCGAAGCCACGCCGCGATAGCGACACCGACCGCGACCAGCGCGACCACGAGAGACGCCAGCGCAGTAAAGGTGGCGACCCGTGACGGTCGCGGTGCAGCCATCGGCGGGGCTGAGGTTTGCGGCATTGGTGGTCCCAGCGGGCTCGGGGCGGGCGGGAGCCCGGTCGAGCCCGCCGCGGGCGGCGGTCCTGGCGGCCTTGCTGGCGGAAGCCCCGAAGGGGGCGTATCCGGCATTCGTCGATGGTATCGCTGATCCCAAATTTCGGTATTCAGCTTTGCCCGCTGCCGCGTGCTGCTCGATGCGATATCCAACGCGTTCTTGTGACGCCAGTGGCCGCTGATCCTGTTGTGCTGGTGGCGCGTTGGTAGCCCGGATCATCGACGGCTCGCCGCGTAGACTCGACCCACAATGGCCGACCTATCCGCGACGCCCGATCCCGTCGGGGAGTTCATCTGCTCAAGCAAAGGCTGTCGCGCGCCAGCGACGTGGGGCCTGCTGTGGAACAACCCCAAGATCCACACCCCCGAACGACGCAAGGTCTGGCTCGCGTGCGATGACCACCGCGATCACCTCGACGAGTTCCTCTCGCTGCGGGGTTTCCTCAAGAAGGTGGTGCCCGTGAGCGAACTGGAACGCACCGGCGACGGGTAATGCCGTCGGGCAGACCGGCGCCGCATTGAGATTGCAGTGAGGGTCGCGATTTCGCTGGGCGCAGCCCTGGCCGCAATCTCAACGAACGGCAATCGGCGATGAACGGCCGCGTGACCGAACCGTGGCTAAACCTTTACTTGACCCTCAGGTCGCAGCGCCTTGATCATGAAACGGTGCGCCGTCTGCTGGCTTTGCTATGCGCAGCGGTGTGTGCTGCCGGTGTGACGCTGGAGCTCGCACCGCGCAGCGCGGCCGTCGTCAACCCCTGGTTCGCGAGCTCGGTCGGCAGTGCCAGCCAGGTGGTTTCGGTTGTCGGCGTGGGTGGTTCGGACGCGAAGATGGATGTCTACCAGCGCAATGCGGCGGGCTGGCAAGCGGTCGCTGCCGGCATTCCCACCCATGTCGGGTCGGCGGGGATGACGCAAAAAGCCAAAAGCGAATATCCGGCCACCCCGATGGGCGTCTTCACGTTGCCGTTCGCGTTCGGCACCGCACCCAACCCCGGCGGTGGACTGAAGTACGTGCAGGTCGGGCCCAACCACTGGTGGAGCGGAGACGACCACAGCCCGACGTTTAACACCATGCAGGTCTGCCAGAAGGCGCAGTGCCCGTTCGACACCTCCGCCAGTGAGAACCTGGATATCCCGCAGTACAAGCACGCGGTGGTGATGGGCGTGAACCCTAACCGGACGCCGGGCGACGGTGCGGCGTTCTTCTTCCACACCACCGACGGCGGACCGACCGCGGGCTGCGTGGCCATCGACGATGCCACCTTGGTCAAGATCATCCAGTGGTTGAAGCCGGGTGCGCTGATCGCAATCGCGCAGTAAGCAGCGGGCTTAGCAGGACTGGACGCGGCAAGCCGCGTCAAAGGCGAGCAGCACCGGATACATCGCCAGTCCGGTCATGAAAAACAGCAGGCTCAACTTCCGTGACGTACGGGCCTTGCGCGCAACCAAGCCGGATAGCGCGGCTAGCGCGATCCAGACTCCGAGTACCCGCAGCGGAGCACGGGCCATCGTGCTGTACGCGTCCGCGCCGAGTTCCGCCAGTGCCGCGGGTAACCACAGGTAGAGGCAGATGCCGACGATTGCCCCGGTGGTCAACCACGCGGCCGCGAGCAAAAATTGCTTCATCGTCGATCGCCTCCCGGGCTGGTCAGGCTCAGATCCTAAGCTCGGCGCAGGCCCTATCGAAGGCGATCAGGCCAGGGCGCGGCCCGGTGTCAGCTTGAAGTCCAGGCCCGCCAACGACATCGTCGCCTCGTAGGTGCGGTCGTAGCCGGTGGCGCTGATCTTCCAGCCGTCGGCGGTGCGCCGGTAGCGATCCCGGTAGAACGCCGCGCCGATCAGCATGAAGTTCATCTCGGCGACGATGACGCGATCCTGCAGATACCAGGTGGCCGACGCCTCATCCCCTGTCACGCTGATCTCCGGGTGGGTCACCCGATGCTCGGTGATAATGCCGGGCCCCAGTGACGACCGCATGTACTCCACCAGGTCGGCGCGGTTGGTGAAATGCAACTCCTCACCCAGCGACGACCCGTAGTCGCCGAGGATGTCCTCGGTGAGGGTGTCGGCGAAGTCGTCCCAGTGCTTGGTGTCCAGGGCCCGCAGGTAGCGGTACTTGACCTGTTTGATCGCGTCGAGATCGGCGGTGATGTCGGCCGGCTGAGGACTCATCTCGCCATTGCAGCACACCGGCACCGCCGCGCGACGGGCGGCCGATTCGGCCGCGCAGCCGCGGCACGTCGTGTAGACCCGGAATGGCACGCGTTCCATCGATCGATTGGGGACCAGCATGGCCAAGCTGTCGGTGATCTACTACTCGGCGACCGGGCACAACACCGCGATGGCGCAACGGGTGGCGGCGGCCGCCGAAGCCGCCGGCGCCGACGTGCGGTTGCGGCACGTCGCCGAAACGCGAGACCCGGCCTCGTTCGCCAAGAACCCGGCCTGGACGGCCAATTACGAAGCCACCAAGGATCTTCCGGCCGCCACCGGCGACGACATCGTCTGGGCCGATGCGGTGATCTTCGGCTCGCCGACCCGGTTCGGCTCCCCGTCGTCGCAGTTGCGCACCTTCATCGACTCCCTCGGCGGCTTGTGGGCCCAGGGCAAACTCGCCGACAAGGTGTACGCCGGGTTCACCTCGTCGCAGACCGCGCACGGCGGCCAGGAGAGCACGCTGCTCAGCCTCTACATCACGCTGATGCACTTCGGTGGGATCTTGGTGCCGCCCGGCTACACCGATCCGATCAAGTTCGACGACGGCAACCCGTACGGCGTCAGCCACATCACCGGACCGGACAACAAAACCGCACCCACCGAGGACACCCTGGCGGCGCTGGATCACTTGGCCCGACGCGTGGTCATGGTGGCCGACCGGCTCACCGCTGCAGGTAGTGGCTGACCATCGCGATCAGCGCGCGCCGCTCCAGGGCCCAATCGATCGGGGTGCCCATGATCATCTGGGCCAACACCACACCGCGCAGCGCCGCCCAAATCACCTCGGCCACACCGGCATCCGCGGGATCGTCGGAGATCAGCCGACCCAGCTGACCGATGGCGTCGTTCATCTCCAGCAGGTGCCGATGCGAGCGCTCACCCAGACTGCCGCGGGTGGCCCGCAGGATCTCGAACGCCGCCAGCGACGTCGGGCTGGAATAGCAGGACCAGGCGGTGTCGACGACGGCCTCGATGCGCTGCGGCAGCGCCACCTCACCCACCTCGATGGCGGACAGGCTGGACAGCAGCTTGGCCACCCCATCGTCGACGACGGCCATCAGCAGGCCGTTGCGGTCCCCGAAGTGGTACTGAATGACGCCCCAGGTCACCCCGGCCCGTTCGGCGACGTGCTTGGCGGTCGCCGCCGCGAAGCCTTCCTCGACCACGCAGCGGACCGTCTCGTCGATGATCTTGGCGCGGGTATCGTCCCCGCGCTTGCGCGGCGCGCTGGTCTGCCGGGTGGGAATCGCCGCCCGGCTAGGCGTCTGGCCTGCGCTAATAGACATTGTTGACTTTATAACATAGTCAGCTCTATTTTTGGCGGGTGAGCGAATCCAGGTATGCGTCGCTATCGCGCGACGAGCTGTCGGTGTTGGTGCCCGAGCTGCTGCTGATCGGGCACATGATCGACCGCTCCGGCATGGCCTGGTGCATCCAGTCCTTCGGTCGCGAAGAGATGCTGCAGATCGCCATCGAGGAGTGGGCCGGCGCCAGCCCGATCTACACCAAGCGGATGCAGCGGGCGCTGAACTTCGAGGGCGACGACGTGCCCACCATCTTCAAGGGGCTGCAGCTCGACATCGGCGCCCCGCCGCAGTTCATGGACTTCCGCTACACCATCCACGACCGCTGGCACGGCGAGTTCCAGCTCGACCACTGCGGCGCGCTGCTCGACGTGGAGCCGATGGGCGACGACTACGTCTTCGGCATGTGCCACACCATCGAGGACCCCACCTTCGACGCCACCGCGGTGGCCACCAATCCGCGCGCCCAGATGCGGCCCATCCACCGGCCGCCGCGCCAACCCGCCGACCGGCAGCCGCACTGCGCCTGGACCGTGATCATCGACGAGTCCTACCCGCCGGCCCAGGGCATCCCGGCGCTGGATCAGGTGCGCCAAACCCGCGCCGCTGGCTGGGAACTCGCCGCCATCGACCGCACCGACGAGGGATTGGCCGACTATTCGGGCCCGCTGCTGTCGGACTCGACTTCGCCGCGTACTCGCATTCGGCGCTGGTGCGGATGGCCGACGAGGTCTGCCTGCAGATGCACCTGCTGTACCTGTCG
>PPEA01000520.1 GCA_002967005.1 Mycobacterium talmoniae | reverse complement strand
TCTTGGCGGTGGCGGTGGCCATGGCGGTGGGTTCGGCGGCTTCGGCGGCGGCGGTCACGGTGGCGGCTTTCACTTCTGAGTCCGCAACTGTCACCCGCCGTTAGCCTGACGCTCAGCACCACGACGCGATTAGCTCATCGCGGCCCCCTACACAGGAGGCATGCGATGCACCGTCTTCGGCACGGGCTACCTCGGAGCGACCCACGCGGTCGGGATGGCGCAACTCGGCCACGACGTCATCGGCGTCGACATCGACCCCGGCAAGGTCGCCAAATTAGCCGGCGGTGACATCCCGTTCTACGAGCCGGGTCTGCGGAAGCTGCTGACCGAAAACCTTGCGGCCGGTCGACTGCGGTTCACCACGGACTACGAGCTGGCCGCCGAGTTCGCCGACGTGCATTTCCTGGGGGTGGGCACCCCGCAGAAGAAGGGTGAATACGGCGCCGACCTGCGCCATGTGCACGCCGTCATCGACGAACTGGTGCCCCGGCTGACCCGCTCGGCGGTCATCGTGGGCAAGTCGACCGTCCCGGTCGGCACCGCCGCGGAGTTGGCCGACCGGGCCCGGGCGCTGGCGCTCGGCGGAGTCGACGTCGAGGTGGCCTGGAACCCGGAATTTTTGCGGGAAGGCTTCGCGGTGCACGACACCTTGCACCCGGACCGCATTGTCGTTGGGGTGCAGCCGGATTCGACCTGCGCGGAAGTCGCCCTGCGCGAGTTGTACGCCCCGATGCTCGATGAGGGTGTGCCGTTGTTGGTCACCGATCTGCAGACCGCGGAGCTGGTCAAGGTGTCCGCCAATGCCTTTCTGGCGACCAAGATTTCGTTCATCAACGCGATCTCCGAGGTGTGCGAGGCGGCCGGCGCCGACGTCACCGTGCTGGCCGACGCGCTGGGCTACGACCCGCGCATCGGCCGCAAGTTCCTCAACGCCGGGCTCGGATTCGGCGGCGGCTGTCTGCCCAAAGACATTCGCGCCTTCATGGCCCGCGCCGGCGAGCTCGGCGCCGACCAGGCGCTGACCTTCCTGCGCGAGGTGGACAGCATCAACATGCGCCGGCGCACCCGGATGGTGGAGCTGGCCACCACCGCCTGCGGCGGCTCCCTGCTGGGCGCCAACATCGCCGTGCTGGGCGCCGCGTTCAAACCCGAATCCGACGACGTGCGGGATTCGCCGGCGCTCAACGTCGCCGGCCAGTTGCAGCTCAACGGCGCCACCGTCAACGTCTTCGACCCGAAGGCGTTGGACAACGCGCACCGGCTCTACCCCACCCTGAGCTACGCGGTGTCGGTGGCCGAGGCCTGCGACCGCGCCGACGCGGTGCTGGTGCTCACCGAGTGGCCCGAGTTTGTCGACCTGGACCCCGACGAACTCGCCGAGCGGGTCCGCGCCCGCGTCATCGTCGACGGCCGCAACTGCCTGGATGTGCAGCGCTGGCAGCGCGCCGGTTGGCGGGTGCACTGCCTGGGGCGCCGCGTAACGTAACGCACGTGGATTTTGCGGCGGCACTTCTCAACGAAAACCGCGCATTCGGTGAATTGGTGCGCGCGGGCGACCCGGCAACCCCGATACCGACCTGCCCGGAATGGACCCTCAAGCAGCTGTTCCGCCATGTCGGCCGCGGCGAACGCTGGGCGGCGCAAATCGTCACCGAGCGACGCGACGACTACCTCGACCCCCGGACCATCGAGGGCGGCAAGCCGCCGGAGGACCTCGACGGTGCGATCGACTGGCTGTATGACGGGTCGCGGCAACTGGTCGACGCCGTCGAGCAGAGCGGCCCCGACACCCCGGTCTGGACTTTCCTGGGGCCGCGGCCGGCCGGCTGGTGGCTACGGCGCCGCTGCCACGAGATTCTGCTGCACCGGGCCGATGCAGCACTGGCGCTGGGGCAGGTCCTTCACCGCCGCGCCCGACGCTCGCCGCCGACGGCCTCAGCGAGTTGCTGGACCTGACCACCGCGCTGGCCGGCGCACGCGGGCGGCCGCTGTCGCTGGCCGCGGATCAGACCGTGCACCTGCACGCCACCGACCCGGGGCTGGGGGAGCAGGGCGAGTGGACGATCAGCGCCGCCGACGGCCGCCTCCGCTGGGCCCACTCGCACGGTAAGGGCAGCGTGGCTGTGCGCGGCAGCGCCACCGACCTGCTGTTGGCGGTGTCGCGGCGAGTCCTGGTCACCGACACCGAAGCCGAGGTGTTCGGCGACGTCACCGTATGGCAGAACTGGCTGGACCATACGGCTTTCTGATCGGCACACGGTAGTTTCACACCATGACCACATCGGAGATCGCCACCGTCCTGGCCTGGCACGACGCGCTGACCACCGCCGACCTGGACACGTTGCTGAAGCTGTCCAGCGAGGACATCGAAGTCGGCGACGTGCACGGTGCCGGGCAGGGCCACCGGGCGCTGCGCGAGTGGGCCGCTCCGCCAAGATCACCGCCGAATTGGGCCGGATGTATGTGCACAACGGCGTCGTGGTGGTCGAACTGCTGCCCGAGAGCCCCGAGGACACCACCGCGGCGGCCGCATTCCGGGTGGTGCACGACCACGTCACCTCGATCTTCCGGCACGACGACTTGTCCTCGGCGCTGACCGCCACCGAACTCACCGAGGCCGACCGCGTCGACTGAGGCGTTTAGGCTCAACGTATGCGCGGGATCATCCTGGCCGGCGGCTCCGGCACCCGGCTGTATCCGATCACCCTGGGCGTCAGCAAACAGCTGCTGCCGGTCTACGACAAGCCGATGATCTACTATCCGCTATCCACGCTGATGATGGCCGGCATTCGGGACATCCAGGTGATCACCACCGCCCACGACGCCCCCTACTTTCATCGGTTGCTCGGCGACGGTGCCGCGTTCGGGATCAACTTGAGCTACGCGGTCCAGGACCGACCCGAAGGCCTGGCGCAGGCGTTCGTCATCGGCGCTGACCACATCGGCACCGACTCGGTGGCATTGGTGTTGGGCGACAACATCTTCTACGGCCCTGGTCTGGGCACCAGTCTGAGTCGCTTCCAAAGCGTCAGCGGCGGAGCGATCTTCGCCTACTGGGTGGCCAACCCGTCCGCCTACGGGGTGGTCGAATTCGGCGCCGACGGGATCGCGGTGTCGGTGGAGGAGAAACCGGCCACCCCCAAATCCCACTACGCGGTGCCCGGCCTGTACTTCTACGACAACGACGTCATCGAAATCGCCCGCGGGTTACGGCCTTCCGCGCGGGGCGAATACGAGATCACCGAGATCAACCAGACCTACCTCAACCAGGGCCGGCTCAGGGTGGAGGTGCTGGCCCGCGGCACCGCCTGGCTGGACACCGGAACCTTTGATTCGCTGCTGGACGCCAGCGACTACGTGCGCACCATCGAGCGCCGGCAGGGCCTGAAGATCAGCACCCCCGAGGAAGTGGCCTGGCGGATGGGCTTCATCGACGACGAGCAACTGGCCGAGCGCGCCCGCGCCCTGCTGAAATCCGGGTACGGCGGCTACCTGCTGGAGTTATTGGAACGGCGCTGAGGGCTCTCAACCTCGCCGAGTGGGAATCTCACGACGCGACACACCGCTGATGCGTCGTGAGATTCCCACTCGGGTGCCGCCGTCGTCGCTGAGCGACGATTATCGCGCCGAAATGGCCGCGCCCGCGCGCCGCAAAGAACGTTCGGCGTTCTGGCGATCGTCGCCCATGCCAACGAACAGGTCGACGGTCATCGGGCCGAGGATGTGGCTGAGCGCGCGCCCGTCGTGCCCGAAGGTGCCGGTCAGTTCCAGCAACACCACGCCGTGCACCATGCTCCAGACCCGCCCGGCCAGGTCCACGGCGTCGTCCGCGCGGATCCGGCCGGTAGCCACGATCCGCTCGACCGCGGTGACCAGTTGCTGGAATGTCGCGGCCGCTACCGGCATCGCGGCGGTGTCGGGGTGGAACTGTTGCGGTGCCGCCAGACCGAACATCAGCCGGTATCGCTGCGGGCTGGCCAGTGCGAACTCCCGGTAGGCGTAGCCCATGACGAAGAAGTCGGCCATCGGGTCGTCGGTGGTCGGTGCCGATGCCAGCGCGGCACCGAACCGCTCAAAGGCCGCCGCAACAATCGCCTCCAGCAGCCCGTTCATCCCGCCGAAGTGGGTGTAGACCGCCATCGTCGAGGCCCCGATCTCGGCGGCGACCTTGCGGGCCTGTAATGCCTCCGGCCCCGCCTGTTCCAGCAGCCGGGTGCCGGCTTCGACTAAACGCTCACGCGGACTCAAACTCACCCTTGCCATCCTGCCATAACAGTGTTATACCTGAGCATAACATTGTTATGGACTGGAGGTGTCCGATGAGCAATCCCTACCTGGAGGGCGGGTTCGCGCCGATCGAGCGGGAGTACACCCTCACCGATCTGGACGTGACCGGGACGATCCCCGACTATCTGGATGGGCGTTACCTGCGCAACGGGCCCAACCCGGTCGGCGAAATCGACCCGGCCGTCTACCACTGGTTCATCGGGGACGGCATGGTGCACGGGCTGCGGCTCCGCGACGGCAAGGCCGAGTGGTACCGCAACCGCTATGTGCGCGGGCCGCTGACCGCCGCCGCCCTCGGCGAACAGCCGCCGGCCGGCCGGCACGTCGGGGCGTCGGGGATCGGCGCTAACACCAACGTCATCGGGCACGCCGGACGCACGTTCGCGCTGGTCGAGGGCGGCATCTCCTGCTACGAGCTGACCGAGGAGCTCGACACCGTCGGCGCCTGCGACTTCGACGGCACCCTGCCGGGCGGCTACACCGCGCACCCCAAACGCGACCCGGACACCGGCGAGCTGCACGCCGTGTCCTACGCGTTCAACCGCGGCAACACCGTGCAGTACTCGGTGATCGGCGCCGACGGCCGGGCGCGGCGCACTGTCGACGTCGAGGTGACCGGCTCGCCGATGATGCACGATTTCTCGCTGACCGAAAACCACGTCGTGTTCTACGACCTGCCGGTGACCTTCGACGCGCGCCAGGTCGCCGAGGGAACGGTGCCGCCGGGGCTGCGGCTGCCGGTGCGGCTGATCCTGAACGCCCTGATCGGCCGGGTCCGCATTCCCGACCCGATCACCGCCCGGCTGCCGATGCCGAAAAGCAGCATCCGCACCATGCCGTACCGATGGAACCCGAAATACCCGGCCCGGGTCGGGGTGATGCCCCGCGACGGCGGCAACGGTGACGTCCGGTGGTTCGACATCGAACCCTGCTACGTGTTCCACCCGATGAACGCCTACGACGACGGCGACACCATCGTGCTCGACGTGGTGCGGCACCCGAAGATGTTCGACACCGAGCTGCGCGGCCCGGCCGAAGGCCCGCCCACCCTGGACCGCTGGACGGTGGATCTGGCCGACGGCAAGGTGCGGGAGTCCCGGTTCGACGACCGGGGCCAGGAGTTCCCGCGGGTCGATGAGCGCCAGGTCGGCAAGCGGCACCGGTTCGGGTATGCGGTCGGTGTCGGCGACGTGGCACCGGTAGCGACGTTGCTCAAACACGACCTGGTCGCCGGCACCACCACGGAACGCTCATTCGGGGCCGGAAAACAGCTCGGCGAGTTCGTCTTCCAGCCCGCGGCCGCGAACGCCGACGAGGACGACGGCGTCCTGATGGGCTTCGTCTACGACAGCGCGACCGATCGCAGCGACCTGGCCATCCTGGACGCTTCGACGCTGGACACCGTCGCCAGCATCCACCTGCCGCACCGGGTTCCCGCGGGTTTCCACGGCAACTGGGTGCCGGCCGGACAATAAGACAGAGGAGTCGACATGACCACTACCTTGGTAACGCCCACGGCGCCACGCCGCCGGGCGTCGACCAATCCCGCCGCGCGGGTGGGCGACCCCGAACGGGAACGCACCGCCGCCCAGCTCGGGCAGGCATTCACCCAGGGATACCTGTCGATGACCGAGTATGAGACCCGGCTGGGCGGGGCCTTTGCGGCCCAAACCGTTGGCGCGCTCAATCAACTGATCGAGGATCTGCCGATCGAGCGGATCAGCCGGCGGGACCCGAAACGTCGCGCCGCGCAGCTCGCCGCCGCCCGGCGCGGGGTGCGGATTCACCTGGCCGCCTACCTGGCGGTGTCCGTGCTGATGCTCGGCATCTGGCTGGCGACCGCCGTGACCGTCGGTGCGTGGTATTTCTGGCCGGTCTGGCCGATCCTCGGCTGGGGCATCGGCGTTGTCTCGCACGCGATTCCCGTTCGCGCGTGTGCGGGTAACAACGGCCGCGGCTGACGCCGAGCAGACGCAGAATCGCACGATCCGAGCCGGATTCGTGCGATTCTGCGTCTGCTCGCGCCCGAAACTACTGCCGGTAGCTGGCCAGGAAGTTGCCCAGCCGCTCGATGGCCTGGGACAGGTCCCGCGACCACGGCAGCGTCACGATGCGCAGGTGATCCGGGGCGGGCCAATTGAATCCGGTGCCCTGGGTGACCAGGATCTTCTCCTGCAGTAGCAGGTCGAGCACCAGCTGTTCGTCGTCGGCGATGTCGTGGACCTCGGGGTCCAGCCGCGGGAACGCGTAGAGCGCGCCCGCCGGTTTGACGCAGGACACCCCGGGGATCTCGTTGAGTTTGGTCCAGGCGACGTCGCGCTGCTCGAGCAGCCGGCCGCCCGGCAGCACCAGGTCCTCGATGCTCTGGTGCCCGCCCAGCGCCACCTGGATCGCGTGCTGGGCGGGAACATTCGGGCACAACCGCATATTCGCCAACAGGTTGATGCCCTCCAGGAAGCTGCTGGCGTGCTCCTTGGGGCCGGTGATCGCCAGCCAGCCGGCCCGATAGCCGGCCACCCGGTAGGCCTTGGACAGCCCATTAAAGGTCAGGCACAACACATCCGGGGCCAGCGAGGCGAGGCTGATGTGCTGCGCGTCGTCGTAGAGAATCTTGTCGTAGATCTCGTCGGCGAGCAGCAGCAGCTGATGCTTGCGGGCCAGATCGGCGATCTGGGACAGGACTTCGCGGCTATACACCGCCCCGGTCGGGTTGTTCGGGTTGATCACCACCAACGCCTTGGTGCGCTCGGTGATCTTGGATTCCAAATCGGCGATGTCCGGCTGCCAGCCCTGGGTTTCGTCGCACAGGTAGTGCACCGGGGTGCCGCCGGCCAGCGAGGTCGACGCCGTCCACAGCGGGTAGTCCGGGGCCGGGATCAGCACCTGGTCACCGTTGTCCAGCAGCGCCTGCAGGGTCAGGGTGATCAGCTCGGAGACCCCGTTGCCCAGGTAGACGTCGTCGACGTCGAAGCGGGGGAAGCCGTCGACGAGTTCGTAGCGGGTGACCACCGCGCGCCGGGCCGGCAGGATGCCCTGCGAGTCGGAGTAGCCCTGGGCATACGGCAGCGCCTGGATCATGTCGCGCATGATGACGTCGGGCGCCTCGAAGCCGAACGGCGCCGGGTTGCCGATGTTGAGTTTGAGGATGCGGTGACCCTCGGCCTCCATCCGCGAGGCCTGCGCGTGCACCGGGCCGCGGATCTCGTAGAGGACGTCCTGCAGCTTGGAAGACTGCGCGAACGTGCGCTGCCGCTGCTGATGCCCGGTGGTATGCCACGGCAGCTGATGAGTCGTCACGTTCACCATGGTGCCATGGCTGTCCAATGAGAATTTGCCGAACTACAAGTCAGGGCCGCGCTGGCGTGCCACGCGCGGCCCTGACTTGCTGTTTCAGCGTTTGCCCGGCGGCCGGGCTCCCTTGGCGATCCCCAGGCCCTTGGCCGGCGTCTCGGCCTTGGGCGCGGCCGCTTCACCATCGCCCGCACCGGCGGCTGG